>DQSS01000311.1 GCA_015663165.1 Arcobacter sp.
AAAGTAAAATTGCATCAAATATTACTACTACAAATCCAATTATAGGAAGTGGTAAGGCTAAATTAGATGCAATAGAAGTTGAGCTAAAAGCTGCTTTAGAGAATGCAAATGCAAAATATTTAAAACAAACTACAAACTTAGATACCACAGGAACTGTTGTAAGTGATATACAACTAAAACTAGACACATTAGGATATAGTTCAAGTCCTTTCGGAACACCAGAAGTAGTTGATGGTGTAATATACATGACTCAAGGTGAAAACAGATTTGCAATTGCAAAAGTTTCAACAGCAGTTTTTACAAATGAAATGGGACTAGATCCAAAAGGTGGAAATATGTTTTCACAAACAGTAGAATCAGGAGTAGCAACTCTAGGAACTATTGAAAATAAAGTCCTTGGAAATGCCTTGGAACTTAGTAATAGTGACTTAAGTGAAAACTTAGTAAATCTAATGGTTTTTCAAAGATCATTTGAAGCTAGTAGCAAATCAATAACAACAAGTGATGAGTTTTTGAAAACAGCAATTGCACTGAAAAAGTAAGCTTACTTTTTCAGTTAGCTATATTTAAATATAAGTTTTTTTTTAAGATTTATATTTGAATATAAAAACATATATTTTTATGTTCGTAGTATTATGTAAATAATACAAATAATTTTAAAGGAATTATTATGGTTGGAGCACTTTGGACAGGTATATCAGGACTTGCAGGACAACAAACAGCGTTAGATAATGAATCACACAACATAGCAAATGTAAATACTATTGGGTATAAAGCCTCAAGAATATCATTTGCAGATCAAATGTACCAAGACAAAATAGGTAAAGGTACACAAATACTTGATACAGAAAAACTGTATATTCAAGGAAATCTAAAAGTGACAGGTGTCAACTATGATATGGCACTTGCTGGAGATGGATTTTTCTCTGTATCTAGTAACAAAGGAGGAGGTACGAGTGAAGTTTACTACACTCGTGCTGGTAACTTTAGAATGGGAGATAGTGGAACATTGCAAGATGCATCTGGAAATGATGTACAAGGTTGGGCAATGTCATCTACTCCAACTGTTGAAAGTTCAAATCCAAATGTAGATATTTTTACAAATGACTATACAAAAATGCTTTCATCTAAAATAATTCAATACACAAGTGCAGTTGAAACTATAACAGCTAAAGCTACAGATTATACATTAACTGCAAAAGATGATGATGAAAAAGTTTTTTCAGGTTCAGGTTTAAAAACAAGATATGGAAAAATTGCAGATGTAGAAGAGTTAGTTAAAGCTTATACTGAAAAGTTACAAAACTTAAAAGATTACCCAAATAGTTCAAGTGCAAGTGCTTCTACGCAAAGAAATCATATTGATCTACCAAATCAAACAGATACAGCAAATGCAGTTTCTCAAGATGGTGATGAAGTATATGTGTATATAAATGGAAACAAAGTATCTCAGTCTTATATCAGTGGAACGGCAGATGCTGCAGCAGTACCTGCTGTAACAGCAACACAAGATGGATATTTAAAAACAATGAAAGCATTTGCTGATAAAATTTCTGAAATCCCTGGACTAAAAGCTTATGTGGCAGAAGCAGCATCTCCTTATACTTCAAGCACAGCAAATGCAGATGTATATGCAGGTACATTAAGAATAGAATCAATTATTCCAGGTGGTAACTTTACTATTACAGGAACGGGAATGGTTCATGCTGGTTTAGATAAGCCAGGTACACATGCAATAGATACTATTGCAAACCAAGGTAGTGGTCTTGGTGCATTAGAAACAGTAAGAGATGCTCTAAATGAAGCAATTACAGGAAAACAGACAGATGTATATACTCCATTAGATTTATTTGGACTGGCAAATGTAGATGCTGGAGATACTTTCACATATTCTACAATTATTTATGATAAAGGTTTAGAAAAAAATGTAATAGTACCAAATGATGGTTCTACTCCACCATCAGCTGTCCCAATATCATTTACTGGAAATACTATTGCTGATTTTATTACAGCTATTAATACTGATGCCAATTTAAATCAATATATTGTAGCATCTAATATAAATGGAAATTTAGTAATAAAAACTAAAGATTCAAATTTTGATGTTGAATATGCTGGAGATATGAAAAATACTTCTAATCCTAATGATGTTAAAAGAAATGCAGATTATAGTGGAAGAGAAGGTGCTGGTGCTGAGTTTATGGAGATAAAAACTAGAATCGATCAAGCAGCTTCAAAAGGTTCTTTACAACTTAGACTTGATACTTTAAGAATATCAGATAGTGCATTTGGTGATTTTTCTGTTGATAGTTCAGGTCTTATCACTATGAATCAAGATGGTGCGTCTTTTGCTGTTGGACAAGTTGCAGTTGCTAAGTTTATTACAAATAGAGGTTTAGAGCCTATGGGTGATAACTTACTTAAAAAAACACTAGCAAGTGGAGATCCTATTTTTAATCTGAACAATGATAAAACAGCAGATATCAAAGCAAATACTTTAGAACTAAGTACAGCTGATTTAAGTGAAAGTCTTGTAAATCTTATGGTATTCCAAAGAGCTTTTGAAGCAAATGCAAAGTCAATTACAACTGCAGATACAATTTTAAATACATTAATTCAGTTAAAAAGATAGTCTTAATTTATGGAAAATGTTTTACTTTTATCTGTATTTGGAGTTTTAGCACTTTACTACTATAGTAGTATGAGTGTTTATAAATCAATGTACAGAAAAATAAAAGAAGAAAAAGAGATGATAGATGACTTCAATAATATAAGATTAAAAGAGATTAAAAGATTAGAAAAAAGTTTTAATGATGCCTTAGAAACAATAAAAGATTCTGATGTTAGTTTAACAAAAGCAAGAGATGAAGTACAAAGGATCAAGCTTCAGAATAATGATTTAAAGCATAGAAATGATTTATTACAGCAAAGAGTTGATGAGCTTTATTCTTCTGTAGGGATGATATAAAGCAAAAATGAAAAATAAAAGTTTATTAATCTATCTCAAGATTGTTATTTTATATTCTATATTTTCAATAAATTCATATGCATTAGAGGCTCAAATATATGAGTCTCAACCAAATGTTATTTTCAATTTTAAAAAATTAACTAAAAAAGAGCAATCTATTTCTTTACAAATTGATTTTAATAATGCAGTATTATATTTAGAACAAAAAGAATATATAAAATCTATTAAGCTATTTAAAAAAACTGCAAAAATTTTAAAAATACCATCATTTTTGAATATTGGTATTGCATATTATAAATTAAATTCTATTAATAATGCTTATTTATATTTAAAAAAAATTTATGATATTAATGAAGCAGCAAAAGAAGATATATTCTCTTATATTAGTGCTTCATATTATTTATATCTTATAACTGATGATAGAAAATATATCACAACTATTTTAACTGTTGTAAAAAATGTTAAAAAAGAAAAAATAACAGAACATGTAAGAAGATTAGTTGTTGATACTTATATTATTTTGAAACAATATAAAAATGCTATAAAAACTATAAAAAATATGAAAAATCAAGATAAGACAAAACTTGCTCTTTTATATATAAAAGTCAAAAATTATACATTAGCTGAAGTAAATATAGAAAAAGCATTTAATGAAACTAGAAATGAAAAAGAGATTGATGAACTACTTTGGTTTCAAGTATTTATAAATCTAAAATCTAATAATATTATAAAATTAAAAGATAATATATCGTTAATTAAAGAAAGAAAAAAAAGATTTATTTCAAATCAGAAAATGCCACTAAAAATATATTTTAACCCTGATAAGTATACTGCAGAAGAATATTTTAAAAGAGTTGTATCTTTTACTCAAAATAGAAAAATTGATATGATATTTTATTTTGCACCATTTATTTTTATTGATAAAAAAGAAATTTATAATGACTCAACATATGGCTATGTATTAAAAAGTAAACAAAATATTGACTCCCTAGATATGATGGTTAAATACAATCAAGATTTTTTATCTATAGTTAAAAATGATCCAATAATAAGAACTAATAAGCTACAAAAAATGATTAACAATAAATATGACACAAAATCATATGAGTATTATAATTTAGCACTTTCTTATGCTCAAATTTTTGATTTTAGAAATGCACATAAGTATTTTAAGAAAGCATACTCCTTAAATCATTCAAATAAATTATATAGTTCAATGACACTTATTAGTGCGCTAAGAGCAAATTTAAAAATTAATAAAATAGAATTAAAAAAGATTGAAGAAAACCTAATATCTTATAGTGGAACTTATAAATACATGGGTAAATATATACATAAATTGATATATAATCCTAAAACAAAATTAAATAAAAAGAAACTAAATAGAACAGCAAAAAAATCTATTTTCTTAAGATCTTTATATTTTATTGAACACATCAATAAAAATGGAATACAAGAAGATGAACCATTGTTAGAAACTGATGTAAAAGACCCTTTAGTATTTTTACTTAGAAGTATTGCAAAGAAAAAAGATGAAAATAAATTTGAATATATTTCAAGATTGCAAAATAATATTCCTAAAACTTATAATGATTATTTTTTAAAAGGGCCGATAGTTATTACACAATATTATATAGATCTTTTAAAGGGACTTGGTATATTTGATATAGTAGATTTTCATATAAAAGGTGATAAGTCTCCTACTTATTTAAGAACAAAAGCATTAATTCAACTGTATGATGGCTATCCTATTCAAAGTATAAAAATATTAGAAAATCTTCAAGAAACTTATAATCTTAATGATAAATATACATCATATTTACTAATTTCAGCATTTTTAAGAGCAAATGACTATAGTAATGCAAGTGCAACATTAGGAATGCTACAATTTGAACAAAATGATAGTGATGCAAAATTTTTAAATGGAGTACAATTATTACAAAGTCTTAAACTAAATACCGCAAATAATTCATTCAGAAATAAATATAAAGGGTTTTTAATTGACTTTGAACTTGAAGGTTTTGATGAGTATTTAGAGTCCTTGTAAAATCAATTTATCTTATAAAGATAAAATGTGATACAATAAATAGATATAAACTACAAGGAGAATTTTATGCAACTTGGAAGGCTTGAGATGATGGACCAATCTAAAGTTGAACATACTGAAAGAATAAGTAAAATTCAAAATGTAGATAAACAGCATACTATCGTTGAAGAGGAAAAATATAAAGATCTTGAAGAAGGTATGCAAGCCAAGAAGATAAATGAAGTGATCTTAGATAATGTAAAGTTTGGCTTCAATAAAAATACAAAAGAATTCTTTGTAAGACTAATTGATGATGGTGTTGAATATCAATTCTCAACTGATCAATTCATGAGATTAAAAACACAACTAAATGAAGATTTAGATAAACATATAAAAAAAATATAGGAAATATAATTGGCATCTGATATATCAAATATTATACAAAATGAGTTAATAAATACATTTGAGAGTTTATTATCTATTGAAGCATCTGTTGATGATATTGCATTCTCATCTAAATCCGATATAGAATCAGAACAGTGCATTAAAGTTGCTGTTAATATTGATTCATCAAGTATAAATGCTTCATGGAATTTTTATCTTCCAACATTAATTGCAACAAAGTTTGAATACTTTATACTTGGTGGAATTGGTGATTTAAAAGCATCTATTGATGATGAAATTGTTGATGCAACAAAAGAAATCATATCTACTATCGCAGGTTCTATGAGCACTTCTATAAATGCACAAGGATTTGATGATTTATCTAAATTTCAAGCTTCAGTGGGTTCAGCAGATATTATACAAGGTGATCAAATAGGTAACTATGATAATTTATATAAAATTGTATTAACTTTTTCTGGAGAAACTATTGGATTTTTTATACAATTTGATGAGAGTACATTACCTTATTTAGGTAAAATTGTATCAGGAGAAGAAATTCCTGTAGAAGAAGAAACAACAGCTAGTGAAACTGCATCAGAAGGACTTGCAAATCACCCTATCTTATCTCTTCTTGGAGAAGAATCTACAGATAATTTAAAATTATTATTTGATATACAATTAAAATTTTCAGTAAGACTTGGTACTAAAACATTTTTATTAAAAGATATTGTAAACTGGGATATTGGTCAAATTATTGAATTAGAACAAATGGTAAATGAACCTTTAGACATTTTGATAAATGGTACTAAAGTAGGTGTTGGTGAAGCAGTAATCGTTGAAGGTAGGTTTGGTGTGAAGATTAAACATATCGGCGAAGAAAAATTAGAGTTATAGAGGTAAGTTATGGATAAAACAACCGCAGGTGGAACGGCCGGAGTTTGGGGACTTGTTGCTTTAGCAATTTTCCTAGGTGGAGCTGGATTTGGTGCTTATATTGACATTCCTTCTGTTATTATTGTATTTGGTGGAACAGCTGCTGTTACTGCTGGACAATTTGAAGGTGCAGCTTTATCAAATATAGGTAAAGCAGCTGGAGTAGCTTTTAATGAAGTAAAAGTTGAAACAATGCCTGAACTAATCGAAAAAATAATTCACTACGCAACAGAATCAAAAAAGAATGGTATTATGAGTATGGAGCAACAAATTATGGATGAACAAAATCCATTTTTAAAAGAAGCATTTGCTTTACTTGTAGATAATACAAAGCCAGATGTTCTAGAAGCTTTAATGGAAACAAAAATGGAGCATATGGAAGTTAGGCATAAAACTATGATTGCAATGTTCTCTAATATTGGTGGAAGTGCTGGTGCTATGGGTATGATTGGTACTCTTGTAGGACTTGTTGCTATGCTTGCGAATCTTGCTGACCCATCTGCGGTTGGTCCCGCTATGGCAGTTGCCCTTCTTACAACAATGTATGGTGCTTTAATTGGTACAGCAATTGCAGGTATTATTGAATCTAAACTAGAGCAAAAAAATACTGTAGAAATGATAGCGCATCAAGTAACAATACAAGGTGCTAGCATGATTGCATCCGGTGAATCAATTGGTAATATCAAGATGAAACTACAAGCAATTTTACCAGTAGTAGAAGAATAAGAAAAAACAATGGCAAAAAATAAGTGTCCAGACTGTCCTAAGTGTTTACCAGGTTGGCTAGTACAATTTGGTGACCTTATGTCACTTCTACTTTGTTTTTTTATTCTGTTATTGTCTATGGCAACAATGGATAAGAAGAAAGTTGAAGAATACTTTGATATTATGAGAAAAAGTATGGGGTTTCTTGAGGGTGCAGCTGATACTGCAGAAGCCCAAAAAGAAAGTCAAGCAAATGATCATAGAGATTCAAGTGAAGCTGGAAACCAAGGTGATATGGGTGGTGGAAATGACAATGGTGAATTTACACAAGAAATAGAAGATTTAGCAAATGAATACAACGATACAAATGATGCAAGTAAAGATGATGAAGTAAGTATAACTATAAAAAATAACAACGAATTTTCTATGGATATACCATCTTCGCTTATGTTTGAAGATGGAAGCTATAAAATAGATAATATTCAAGCAAAAAGATTTATAAGAAAAATTGCAAGAGTTATTAGAACTATGTCTGATGGTATGGATATTGAAGTTATAGGATATTCAAGTGCTAGTGAAGTTAGTGGAGTTAATATACCAAGAGACTCTTGGGATGTATCAGCTTTAAGATCAATTGAAATTGTAAAAGAACTAATGAAAAACAAAATCGAACCATCAAGACTTAAAGTTTCAGCATTTGGCTCATATAGACCAAAAAGTGATGATGCAAATATTAACAGAAGAGTTGAGCTGAAGTTTATATCTACTGGATATAATGAAAATGAATTTTCAGCAGATAACTTTTTTGAAAGAATTGATAAGTAGGAGTAAATTATGGATATGTTAAGTAGCAGTGTTGATATGTCAACATTAAATCAAAAAGATTTTAAAAATATAAATACTACAAATATGAAAAAAGATGACTTACGAGAAGTTTGTGATAATTTTGAGTCATTTTTTACTCAACAGCTTTTAGATATATCTTTAAAAAATACAAATGTAGCAGGTAGTGAAACTGGATCTGAAATAATAAAAGGTATGTATACTGAAAATATTGCAAGAGTAAGTGCAGGAACCATGGGAATAAGTGATATTTTATATAAATTTTTAAGTGAAAAAGGTAAATAGCATGATTAATGTTAAAGTAAATGAGATGATAGAATTAGCAAAAAGTTTGAAAAATTCAATTATATCAGATATTGATGATGTCAAAAATGCTAATCATGAAAAACTTTTAGAGAGAAACGATATTAAACTTTCGTTAATGCAAGAGATATCAAATTCTCATTCAGAATTAAATGTTCTTTTATCAGATGCAATACAAAATGGCGAAGACGTTGATAACTTTAGAGAAGATGTAAATTCTCTAGAAGAGCATTTAAGAGAATTATATGAATTAAATGGTAAGTTAGCTGCAATAGTTTTGCCAGTAAAGCAAATGTATAAAGATATAATTGATGAGATATCAGCAAATAATGGTGGGACACTATTTGAGGTAAGAGCATAGTGAAGTTTGTAATTATATTTATAGTCTTTTTTTTAAATACATATGCTATTGATATTTTAGTATCTAGTAAAAATATTAAATACAAAGAGTATTTAAATTATGAAAACTTAGTAGTAACTAGTACAAGTAAAAAGGTTAGATGTACTATGTTTAATAAAGAAGAGTTATTAAATAATAAATATGAAGCAAAAAGATATATAATAAAAGGTAAAGCAATTTGTAATAAAGATGTGAAAATTTCACAAAACAGCCAAATTAGTTATGATTTTGGCAATATTGTTATTCAAAGAAATGGAATAGTTATAGGCGAAACTAAAAAATATATAAAAGTTAAAAATAATGATGGAAGTATTGATAAAATTTTCAAGAATGGACAATTAAGATGAATATGTTATCTTTTCTTGGGGAAACACCAACAATGGCTTTACGAAAAGCACAAGAAGAATGTGGTGAAGATGCTATAGTAATATCTACAAAAAAAATTTCAAGTAAGGGTAAGAATTCAAAAAATATGTATGAAATTCTTGTTGCACTTGAAGATGAAGAAGAAGCTGTACTTGTAAAACAAAGAATACAAATGAACTCCACTTCTGATGATAAAAAAATAGACGCACAATTTTACGATTTTAGAAGTGAAATTCTTCAGATGCAAGAAGAGATTAAAAAAGTACAAAAATCTCTTTGGGAACCAAAAAGTAAATTATATGATTTAGTTATACCAGCGGAGTTTATAGATATATATGCACTTTTTGAAAAGAATGAGTTTGATGAAGAGATGATGTATACAATTTTAAAAAAAACTATTCATCAGCTACCATTAAACATGAAATCAAATGAAGAAAAAATAAATAATTTTTTTAGACTTATTTTAAGAAGAATTATACCTATAAAGTATGAAGTACCAGCAAGACCACATCAAAGAAAGGTTATGATGCTTGTAGGACCTACAGGAGTTGGGAAAACAACAACTATTGCAAAACTTGCTGCAAGATATGCATATAAAATGGGTATAGACTATAAAGTAGGAATTATTACTTTGGATTCTTTTAGAGTTGGAGCAGTTGAACAACTAAAAGCATACACGAATATTATGAGAATACCTCTTGAGGTTGTAAAAAAATCTGATGATATAGTTGAAGCACTTTTACGACTTCAAAACTGTCATTACATATTAATTGATACTGCTGGAAGTAGCCAATATGATGTCGATAAAATAGAAATAATCAATAAATATCAAAATAAATTAAAAGATATAAATATTGAAAAACTACTTGTACTTCCTGCAAATATTAAAAGAACTGATTTATTAGAAGTGTATGACAACTATTCAATTTTAGGAATAAATAATCTTATATTTACAAAGTTAGATGAAACTAAAAGTTTTGGTAATATTATCTCATTTTCTTATAAAGTTAAAAAATCAATTTGCTATTTATCTATAGGTCAAAATGTGCCAGATGATTTAATATGTGCAGATGAGAATTATCTTATTGATTGTTTTATGAATTTAAGAATAGCTCAAAAGTAAATCAACAGTGTTAAACTCAATATCTTCACAAGCTAGTAAGCTTATAAATCTGACAAAAAAAAAGTATATAAAAACTAAAACAAAAATTATAGCAGTTACATCAGGAAAAGGTGGAGTTGGAAAATCAACAATGACTGCAAATATGGCTTATTTATTTTCTCTTTATGGAAAAAAAGTTGCAGTTTTAGATGCTGATATTGGTTTGGCTAATATGCAAATACTATTTAACCTGAAACCTAAAGTTACACTTTTTGACTATATGGAAAATAAAGCAAAGATTAAAGATATAATACTATCTACACCTTATTCTAACATATCTTTAATAGCAGGTAAAAGTGGCCATACTTTTGCACATATAAATTCTTCAGATATATATTCAAGAGTTGTTTGTGATATAGCAGAGCTTAATGAATTTGATATTTTGCTAATTGATACAGGTGCAGGACTAAATGAGCATGTTCAAGAATTTCTTAGTGTATCTGATGAAATTGTTGCTTTAACTACTCCTGATCCTAGTGCTTTAACAGATGTATATGCTTTACTAAAAATGCTAAGTAGTAGTAAAAAAAGATTATTTTTAGTTTTTAACCAAACTACAAATTATAAAATTGGGGAAGCTATAACTAAGTCATTAAAAGATTTAGCTTTAAAAAATCGTTTAAATAAGAATTTTATGGTAAAATACATAGGTAATGTTATTCCTGATTTGAATATATCAACTACAGGAAGATTAAGAAAATTATTTGCAAAAGAGTTTGCAGGAAGTGGTTCGGCTTTGGATTTAGATAAAATAGTACATAACTTAGTAAAAGAAATATCTTGCTAGTAGAAGATTTTTCACAAAAAGTACTTTCTAGTAATATAGTTAATACTTATGTGGCTACAGCATTTTTTGCTACACTAATTTTCTTTGTACTTAATGCAAATTCGTATACTCCTATGGAAATGATGACAGGAGTAGTTCTTGTAACTATAGCTTTTAAAGGTATTTCTAATATGATGCTTTCGTTAATTATATTATTATTTAACCTAAAACCAAAAGATGATTCAGTTGACTTTGAACGATCTGCATCTAATGTAAATAGTTTATTAAATGAATTGTCTTTACAAAAAGCAAAAATAAAAACAAATCAAAACTTAAAGGAATAGTAAATGACACTTGGTGAAATATCAACACAAATAAAAGGTCCAAATACTGATAAGCTTTTTTCGCAACCATCACCAATAAAAGAAGAAGGTGAAGGATCATTTGCAAGTATGCTAAATCAGGCAATTTCAAATGTTAATGATTCTCAAGTAAAAGGTTATACTGCTATGGAAGAATTAGCAACTGGTAAAGTTGAAAATTTACAAGATGCAGTTCAGAAGATTGAAGAAGCTGAGTTATCTTTGAAGTTAGCACTTGAAGTAAAAAACAAAGCGCTAGCGGCATACAAAGAAATAATGCGAATGCAAGTATAATAGTCCAATTTGTGAAATATATGGCACTAATAAACTTCTTGAAATACTTTAATATTTCTGCGGAGTTTGTTAGCACCATCTAGCACACAACTTGAACTATTCTACGAGATAGAATGATAAGATAGAAAGGAAATAATATGGGATTTTTTGATGGATATAATGTAGCTACTTCTGGTATGTCTGCACAGAGAACTAGAATAAATACTGTGAGTGCAAATATTGCTAATGCTCAAACAACGCATAGTGCTGATGGTGGTCCTTATAAAAAACAAAATGTTATTTTTCAAGAGATATTATTAAATAAACAAGCTGAGAAAAATGATTTTGGCTTAAAGTCTGATACTACATCACCTTTACCATCTATTGGTGTAGGAGTTCGTGAAATAGTTGATGCAAAAGGGCAACCTATATTAAGATTTGAACCATCTCATCCAGATGCAAATAAAGAAGGTTACGTTGCTTATCCAGATATTAATCCAGTTATAGAGATGACAGATTTAATTGAAGCTATGAGATCATATGAAGCAAACTTATCTGCATTTAAAACACAAAAAACAATGGACACGAAAACTATTGATATATTAAAAGGTTAAAATAGATGGACTCAAAGATATTAAGTAGTGAAGTTGTACCTAGTACTCAGAAAATACCAATATCTAAAGCAAATACTGCTGAAACAAAAAAAGAGGGCTTATCTCTTTTTGATTCTATATTAGCCAAAAATACAAAAAGCAGTAAAGGTGTTGATGTTAAAACTGAAACAACAACTTCATCTAAAAAAGACTTAAAAAATATACAAAGTGAAACTAAAGATAAAAGTTCTCAAACTGTAAGTAAGCCAAAAATGTCTTTACTCGATAATATGATCAAAAATATGAAAATAGATATAAGTAAAGAAGATAAAACTGAAAATAGTAAATTAAAAAATATAGTAAAAGAAAAAGTAGAAGATAGTAAAATTATACCTAATGTATCAAAAGAAAAAAAAGATTTAAAATCGGAAGTTGAAAATAAAAAAAATATTGATATTAAGCCACAAGCTAAATCAAACGAAAATACTTCTACTAAAAAAATACTAGAAAAGCCAGAAAGCAAAATAGAAGTAGAAATTGATACTAAAAATACTGTTAATAATGAAATAATAAATAAAAAGATTGAAGTAGTAAAAGAAGAAACTATTGATTCAAAAAATACAAATATAGTAAAAGTAGATAAAAAAGAAACTACAAAGACAAAAGAAATATTATTTACAAATAAAGAAATAAAGAGTGATGATAAAAATATAAAAGAAATTATATCAAAAAATACTATAGAAGTTAAAGCAAAAGTAAAAGATGTTTCTAGTATTCAAACTAAAGAAGAAGTAATACTAAGTAGTAAGAGTGAAAATACGGAAGTATTAACAAAAGAAGTTGAAACAAAAATACCTAAAGGGACACTTTTAGAAAGCTTGATAAATGATACAAAAACAAATACTCTAGCTAAAAATACAGAAAAAATCGAAGAAAAAAGTACAAAATCTATACCTTCAAGTAATAATCTAAAAAATGACATAAAAAACCCATTTCAAGCTACAATGTTTTTATCAAATCAACAAACTCAAAAAGAAATTATTTCAAAACAAAAAATAATTGAATCAAAAGAGATAATAAAAAATGAGCCAAAAATAGCAAAGACTATGGAAAAATCGGCAAATACATTATCTTTAAATGCAAGTAAGTCTGAAATAAAAAAAGAAAATACAGAAAAGAAAACAGAACAAAAAGAATTAAAAATACAAAGTACACAAACAAAAGAAGATTTAAAAGACAAAATGAATAAGCAAAATAATATGCTAAATAAAATGTTTTTAAATAAAACTCAAGATAATGAAGAAGTTTCATTATTAAAAGAAATTGATACTAAAAAAGTTCAAAGTGCAGATGAAATTAAATCTAAAAAAGTAGAAGAAATCACAAAACAAAAAGATGTTGAGATAGTAGTTGAGCAGACAGTTGCACAAAGTATGGTAACAAAAATTATAGAATCAAAGCAAAAGATGAATTCATTTATGTCCGATGTTGCTAAAAATATGTATTTAAATTATAAGCCACCAGTAACATCATTTAAAATAAATTTAAACCCTTTAAACTTGGGAAATATTGCAATAACAATGAAAAGTAACAAAGCTACAAATAGTATAAGTGTTAGTTTAAATATGTCTCAAAATACAACTTTAGAAACTTTCAATGACAATAAAAGTGCATTACAAAATGCTCTTAATAAAATATTTACAGGAGAGACATCTTTTTCGTTAAATTTCTCTATGCAAGATGAATCTAATAGTAATTTTGAACAGTTTAATGAACAAAAAAATAACAAAAATGCAAAAAATAATATTTTATCTAAAGATATAGATGATTTAGAATTACTAGAAGAGACTGAACAAGAAAAAAGTTATATGTAAGTGAGGCACACTAAGTGGAATCATTAGTTGAGCTATTAAGTCAAGATAAAATATATGCATTTTTATTACTACTTGCTAGAATACTAGCATTTATGGCGTTTATGCCTATATTTGGGCATAAGAGTGTAACTGTAACTATGCGTATTGGAATATCTTTTTACTTTACATTGTTTTTATTTCCATTGATTGATTTAAATGCTGTTCATATGACTAGTGACGCTATGTTTGTCAAAAGTTTAATTGGTGAAATCACTTTAGGGCTAGTTGCTGCTGCATTAGTACAAATAATATTTTCAGCAGTTCAAATTGTAGGGGATTTGATTGGATTTGCTACTGCGCTTTCTATGGCAAATATGTTCGATCCAGCAACAGGAACTCAACAAGGGGTAATAAGTAGATTTTTATTTATGCTTGTACTTGTATTATATTTTGAAACAGGTATGTATGAAGTGACACTTCTAATGCTCGCAAGCAGTTTGGGAATGATTCAGCTTGGTGCATTTAATATTTTTGATTATGATATTGTAGGTATGGCAATTACTGAGATTAATAATATGTTTATATTTGCTTTTGCATTCTCTTTTCCTTTATTTTTTATCGGATTTGTTCTTGATGTTTATTATGGATATGGTACAAAAGCAATGCCTGCATTTTCTCCATTTATTGTAACTTTTCAGATTAAATTTACATTGATATTTATATTTTTAATGTTGGGACTTGATATATTTTCTCAAAGTCTTCAAAATTATTTTATTGGAAAATTTTCTTAAAGGTAAGGTATGGCAGACGAAGATAAAGACTCCAAAACCGAAGAAGCCTCGGCCAAGAAAATAGAAGATTCCAAAGCAGAAGGTAATGTACCTAAATCTGCTGAAGTTCCTGGGGCTGCTATATTATTTTTCTCATCTATATATCTTCTATTTTTTGCGGGAAATGTATTTGATGGTATGCGCAAAATGATGATATATACTTATAGTTATATAGGTTCAGAAATAGATGGTACAGTGCTATATGATTTGACAAGTAGAGCAGTATCTGAACTGTTATATGCACTCACTCCATTATTTATCTTAGTATTACTTCTTGCAGTTGTTTTTAATGTAATACAATTTGGATTTATCATGACACCTTTAACTATAAAATTAGAAAAAATAAATCCAATTTCTGGTTTAAAAAATATATTCTCACTAAAAAAGTTACTTGAAGCATTAAAATTAATGGCAAAATTAATAATTATATTTATTGTGATGGTTGTGATTTTACTGCTTGTTTGGGATGATATAATTGCTATGATGGATATGGGATTGTATGCAACATTAGAATTAATTATAGCGCTTACCTCTTATTTTATTATTGCTATTTTGCTTATTATAATCATTTTTGCTATAATAGATTTTTTCTTTACAAGGCATTATTATTTTGATGGTTTAAAAATGAGTAAACAAGAACTAAAAGATGAGCATAAAGGTATGGAAGGAGATCCTATTGTAAAAAATAGAATCCGTTCTATACAGATGAAAATGTCAAGGCAAAGAATGATGAAAGATGTTGCAGATGCTGATGTTGTTATTACGAACCCAACTCACTATGCAGTTGCTTTACAATACAAACAAGGTGAGCAAAGTGCTCCTAAGGTTGTTGGAAAAGGTATAGATTATCTTGCTATAAAAATAAAAGATGTTGCAAGAGAAAATAAAATACCAATTATCGAAAATCCAGCTTTAGCACGGGCTTTACATGACCAACTTGAACTAGAACAAGAAGTACCAGAAGAATTTTATGCAACAATTGCTGAGATTTTTACATATATATATGAATTAAATAAATAGGAAATATAGTGAATATTTTAATATCTTTAGTATTATTGTTAAATATTGTTTGGGCTAAAAAAGACTTTTATTATAGTTTTATAGATGAAGATAAAAAACAGTTAGAACAATATAAAAAAATTAAAATCTCAAGTGGAAATGATAAACTAATTTATGTTAAAAGATTAGTTAGAGAAGGTAGAATAAATGATGCCTACAAAGAGATAGAAAAATTTAGAGAAGAAAATAAAATAAAAGTATTATTTTCTTCTGTAGAATTAACATATGCTGATATTATGTATAAAAGAGGAAGTAAAAAATTTGCAATTAGAGCTACAAAACTTTTAAAAAATGCTATAAATACAGGAATTATAATAGAGTCAGATTTATTGGAAGCTTTAAAGTTATTGGTAAAACTTGAATTGAAGATAAATAAAATTAAAGATGCTAAGTACTATGCAAAGGCAATTGTAAATAGTTTTGATGATCCTCTTTCTAGAGCATATGGTAATATTGCAAAAGCTCAAATAGATATACATAGACGAAAATATAAAAGTGCTATAAAAGTTTTATATAAAATTTTAGTAAAAGCAAAAGATATCGAAGTTGCAACAGTGGTTGCAGATGAGTTATATGATGCATATATACTAGATGGACAAGATGAAAAAGCACATAATCTTGCAAGTAAAGTTCTTGAAAGAAATATAGCATATTATGCAAATGATAGCTTTTTAGCATTAAAAAAAGTTGATAAACTTATGGATGCAACCATGCCACATTTAGCAATAAAAATATTAAAAAAATTACTTGATAATGCAAAAGAAAAAGAAAGTGTAGATACATTTAAATTTAAACTAGCAAATGCATATATGAAGATAAAAGCTATTGATCATAACTTTCTATTAAAAGCTAAAGAATTATATAAGGATTTAGTGAGTTCAAAACAAGATAATGCTTATAAAATAAGAGCAAAGATGTATATAGATGAGATACTTATGAGAGAAGGTAAAATGACACCTTCTTTAATAGTTCAAAAATATCCACATTCAGAATCAATGCAAGAGAAAGCACTGATGCAAGAACTATTGACTCATGTTAATTTACATGAATATGAGAGAATTAATAAATTAAAAAGAGTTTATAAAAAGATTAGTAAGCTTACTGCTAATAGATTTGGTTATGATAGCATTAAAGATTTATTTGTAACTATTGATGCAAAGATGATTAAATTTTATTTACAGAATGATAAATGTGTAGAGTTAAATGATATTTTGGTAAAAATTGATATTGGGGCGCTTAAGAGATTAATCAAGGATAATGAATCAAATGAAAAGTTATTTTCTTGTTTACTAGAACAACCTAATAAAATAACTTTTAGAGTTGCTAACAATGCATTTAAAGATACTAAAGATGGACATATTTATTTTCACTTAGAGAAAATTGCCTTAATGCTTGATTTAAATGATGAGGCATATAATTTGTCAAATAAATTAGATATGATAACTAAAGATAAAGAAAAATTAAAATCTGAAGAATTTTTATATAAATTTTTAATATACGGTAAACTAAACAATAAATTCTCAATGGATAAATTTTTTGATTATGCTTTACGAAATGAACACTATATAAAAAACAATCAAAATAATCCTATGATTATAGATTTTTATTATCAATATTATTTATACTTACTAGGTAAAAATAAAGAAAAGCGTGCTGTAGGTATTTTAAAAAAATTAAATGTTATACAAAATAGAATGGATGCATTTGTTTATTCTCCATTTGTTGAAATGAAACTTTCTTTGGAATTAAAACTTGATGATGACTATGAAGGTGCATTAGAATATTTAGAATTAGCATTAGATAATCCAAGAAGAGTTAAGAATGAAGATTTAGTACAAATCTATTTTGAGATGTCAAAAATATACAAAAAATTAGGTAAAGTTAATAGGTATAAAAATATGATTGATAAATGTAAAAGTGTAAAAGATGTTGATACGATGTATAAAAGAATGTGCGATAAACTATAATATAGTTAAAATCCTCTAAATTGAGTTGGTACTAAAGAACTTTCCCCTTCCTTAAGACAAAACTCAATTTCATAAATTAATCTATTCAAATCTTTTGGAATATTTCCTGATAAATGCAATGCATTAGAAGCGTGATTTGATCTAAATATAATTTTTGAACCTGGATTTAAAAGTTTGAGTAATTGTTTCTGTTCTTCTAATATTTCTAAATCAGTTAGATGTGTAAATACTTCAAATTTTTTATAAAATTTTTTAGATTCATTTTCTTCTAAACCTAACTGTAAGGTTGATAGATAATTTATACTTGTATTATTTATAATATCTGCTGTATTTATTATATGATTTGTTGAGTTTTGTATGCCACCAAGACCAAGTATAATAGTTGCAGATATTTTTATATTTGAATTGCTCGCTTTATTTAGAGATTCTATTAATTGCTCTTTATTTACCCCTTTGTTTATTTTTAAAAGTAGGGTGTTATCTCCTGTTTCAATACCAAAATATATTAGATTGAGTTTACTTTTTGATAGTTGAGTTAATTCTTCTGATGATTTATTTATGATATTTTGAGCTGTAGCATATGTTGATACTCTTCTTAGTTTTTTAAATGATGCCTTTAGATAACTTAGAATTTTTAAAAGTTGTTTTGTTTCAATACCAAGAGCATCTCCATCAGCTAAAAATATTTTAATAGTATCTGGATACATATTTGCTAATACATCAATCTCTTCAAATATTTGTGATAATTTTTTAACTTTATATTGCTTATCTTTATACATACTACAAAAAGAACATTGATTATGACTACATCCTAGGGTCACTTGTAGTATTATGTTATTAGCTTCTGCAGGTGGTCTAAATAGTGGGTAGTCGTATTGAAATATCATAAGAGATTATATCTTTATTTGATATACTTCAACATAAACTTTAAAGGTAACATCTTATGGATAGTATTATTTTTCTTTTCTCACTCTTTTTTGCATTGGAGTTATTTGAATCCAACTGGCAGAAATCAGATACTTTATATGGGCTGTTAGACAACAATTATCAAGTATATAAGAAAAATATATTTTTATATTTTATTATGAATCCTACATTTTTATTTTCTTTGTATTTAGCTATTACATTAAATAACTTTGGATTTTGGATGATTTCTATTATAGTTCTAAAATTCTTAGATATATCTATGCGTCTAAATGTTATGCAAAAAATAGATAAAGATGAAGAGATAACAACGCTAGTACCTTTTGATATAAATATGAATATTTACCTTAGGTATATGAATATTCTTATTTATATACCAGCACTTACATTTGCATTATTTTTATAAAATATTTCATTTTGAAAGATTTTTTATAATTTTTTTAAAATCATACTATACTTCTAAAAAAGGATAAGTATGAAAGTATGCGGAATTGAACTAAAAGCAAATAATATTATATTATGTGTAGTAGAAAATAATCAATATCAAGAAACACAAATCAAAAAAATACAACTACTTGATGATGAAAATCAAAATAAGATATTTGATATAAGAACCAAGATAGAAACTTTTTTTATAAGAAATGATATAAAAAAAGTTGTTATTAAAAAAAGAGCCAAAAAAGGAAACTTTGCAGGTGGTGCTATAACATTTAAATTAGAATCTATTATTCAACTAAACAACATCTGTAAAGTAGATTTTGTAAGTTCCCAAGCACTGAGTAAGTATCAAAAGAAAAATGAAATTGAATTTTCAAGCTCTTTAAATAAATACCAAGAGCAAGCATATCTTGCTGCGATATATCAATAAAAGTTATACTTAATTACAATTTTGTTACAATAAAATTATATAAAATATAGGAAGTATTATGAGTGTTAATTTAGATTGCCCAAATAGAATTAAACCAAAGCTTTTAAGAGAACATAAAACTGAAGCTCTTTTGATATTCATAAGAACTACTTTAGAACAGTATTTTAAAGACCTAGATGAAAATAAAATACACTTCCAAATGGGAACAAATGATGATAATGAAGTTTTAGAAAATGCTCTTAGATGGTTACTAGCACAATTTCAAGATTGCGTAGTAAATAGTACATATATAAGAAGTATTATATCTTCTGCACATATAAGTCAGGCCATGAGTATGCTTGCAAAAAAAGAAGAACCGGTGATGGTTTACTACGATGCAATAATAAATCAAATGCAAAAGAGTTTACTTCAAGGACAAAACTGGATACCAGAACAACTTGTAGTTTGTTTATTGAGTGAGTGGGTAATAGAAGAGGAAAAACCTACTATTTTATATCCTTTTTTAAAAGAGATAAATTATTTAGAATTGCTTACTAGATACGACAATGTAAGAGAAGAAGCAAAAGAAGAAAAAGATTGGAATAAAACAGCAGCTATAATGAATATGTATAAAGTTGGGAGTGACTTAATACACAGACTTAAAAATACTACATATAAAATAAATACAAAAAGAGTATCAAAAACCCGTAAAAAAAGAAAATAACTTATTTTTTATAATTGTTAATTATATTTTAGATATAATTTAAAGTATATATAAATTAAGGATAAGTATGTTTTTTGGGAACTCAAAAGTTAAAGATGAAGAGATAGCAGTATTAAAGCAAAGAATACAAGAGCTTGAATCAAAGCAATTAAGTGAAGATTTATTTTTAGATGAAATGAATGATGTACTTTTAAAAGTACAAAAAGGTATGTATGACTGTAAAGTATCTACAGGTTCATCTAATATGAGACTAAATACGATAAAAGACAATTTAAATTCTGCACTTAGTATTAACTCTGATATGACTCAAAGAGCTGTTGATACGCTTATTGAATATGGAAATGCTAATTTTTCTTATGATGTTAGTACAGAAAATTTATCTGGTAAAATAGGTTCTATTATATTAGGAATTAGAAGTTTAGGAAGTAGTATATCTGAATTGTTAGCCATTATTGATACAACTTCTAACGAACTAAATAGTGAAATGAAAGAGTTATCAAATGCATCAGTTTCATTGTCAAAATCTTCAAATCAACAAGCAGCATCACTAGAAGAAACAGCAGCTGCACTTGAAGAAGTTACAAGTACTATTATAAGTACAAGCCAAAGCACAACTGAAATGGCTCAACTTTCAAGTCAAGTTGGTATTTCTGTATCAAATGGTGAAAAACTAGCAAATGAAACTTTTAAATCAATGGATAGTATAAATACAGAAGTAAGTGCAATAGATGAGGCAATTGTAGTAATTGATCAAATTGCATTTCAAACAAATATTTTATCACTAAATGCAGCAGTAGAAGCAGCAACTGCAGGTGAAGCTGGAAAAGGTTTTGCAGTAGTTGCACAAGAGGTTAGAAACTTAGCATCAAGATCAGCAGAAGCAGCAAAAGAAATAAAAGATATAGTTCAAAATGCAAAAGTTAAAGCAACACAAGGTAAAGAAGTTGCAACAAATATGATTAATGATTATTCAAAATTAAACTCTATAATTGAAAATCAAATGAAACTTATTGAAGATGTATCAAATGCATCAAAAGAGCAACAAAGTGCTATTGAACAAATAAATGATTCAGTTACATTATTGGATAAAACTACACAAGAAAATGCAGCAGCTGCATCTCAAATTAGTTCTCAAAGTGAACATATTCAGTCTTTGGCAGAAACACTTGTTGATATAGTAAGTCACACAACATACAACGCAAAATCTAAAGAACAAATATGTGATATTGATATGATGTTTACATTAAATAAACTAAAACTAGATCATATCAAGTTTAAAGATACTAACTTTAAAAAACTTTCAAGTAAAACTAAATTTACAGTTACTAATGAAACAGAGTGTGCTTTAGGAAAATGGATAGGTGAGATGGAAAGAGAAGGCGCTACATTTACTAAAACATCAAATTGGTCACATTTAAAAGATGTACATAAAGGTGTACATACTGATGTTCAAAATATAGTGAATAATAATGCTTCAAATAATATATCAGCGGTACAAGAAAATGCACTTTCAATAGATAAAGCAATATCAGATGTATTTTGGACTATTCAAGAAACAAAAAGAGAAAACTGTAAGAATCAAGAAAAAAAGCAATTTACACCAGTAGAAAAAAAAGAAACTTTGGTAAGTGTTAATTCTACAACTACAGTTAGACCAAGAGCTAAAATAAAAGAAATTGTATCATCTAATAGTGATGATGAATGGGCAAGTTTTTAGTCTATAAAAACTGATTTAGTTTTGATATAAAAGTATCAAAACTATTCTTTTCTAAACTAAAAAGATATGGTCTTATATTTTTAGGTATTTTTAAAACTCTACATTTTTCTTTAAACTTCTTATCCATATTTTTATCTATAAATGGTGATATATAAATAGTTTCGTTTACAATACTTACTGATATCTTATCCGATATGATAATCTCTTTTTGTCTTATTATCTCATCTCTAGTGCTTTTAGATATTATTAGACCCATTTTTTTAATAGTCTTATCTATAAATCTTACCATGATATTTTCATCATAAATTTTAAATTTTGCTATATGTATATCTTGATATGTAAAACTTTTATATAAATTATTAAGAGAGTTAATATCATTGTTCAAATAATCAAAAGATTTTTTTATGCCGTCTTTATATTCATCGATAAATTTATTTGAGAACTCTTTTCTAAAATAGTTTCTTTTATATTTTATGTCAGTATTTGTGTCGTCGATGAAGTATTTTAATTTTTTAGATTTAAGATAGTTTTCTAGCTCATCTTTAGATATATCAAGTAGTGGTCTGTGTAAAGTATAGTTTTCTCTTAGTTCTTCTTTTTGTAGTCCAATTAGCTCATTTAGACCGGCACCTTTTGATAATTGCATAAAGAACCATTCTAGTACATCGTTTAGTTGATGTGCTGTAAATAGAGTATTGTATGAGTGTTTTTTAATAAGTTCGTTAAAGTATTTATATCTAAAATCTCGTGCATCTTTTTCATTGAAATTTTCTGTATTTGTATATTCTTTTGTATAGCATATTTTGTTATATTTTAAAGCTAAATCTTTTGCATATTGAACTTCTTGTGACGATTGTTCTCTTTGTTTATAATCAACAATTACAATATCAAAAGAGAAGTTTTTTTCAATAAGTAAAAAGAATAAAGCACTAGAATCAACCCCTGCACTAAAAGCTAAAAGATTTTTAGAAGTTGTGGATATACTTAAATCAAACATTTTAGTGTTTGAAAAAGTTAATTAGAAGGTCTTTCATTTCATTGTAATCATTTATGAAGTTTACTTCTTGTCTTGCTACATTTGCACCTTCATATCCCTTAGAGTAGGTATGGAAGTGTTTCCTAAACATAACAACTCCATGATTTCCATAGTGTTTTACCATAGCATCATAATGTTCTAAGATAATTTGATGTTGTAGTTCTACAGATATATCTTCACTTTGATTAGCTATTTGATGAAATATCCATGGTTTTCCAACAGCACCACGACCTATCATAATTCCAGCAGCTCCTGTATAGTTTAAAACTTCTTTTGCTTTGGCATAGTCTTTTATGTCACCATTTGCAATTACTGGAATGTTTACTGCATCTACCATAGTTTTAATAGCATCATAATCTACTGGTGCTTTATATTTACCTTGCTTAGTTCTACCATGTACACTTATCATATCCACTCCAACATCTTCAATTGCTTTTGCTATATCATAAGGTATTTTTTCATCGATTCCAATTCGTACTTTTACAGTTGTAAGTTTTTTATTTGAGTGTTCCTTTATGGTTCTTAATATCTCTTGCAGTCTTGGTAAATCGCCAAGTAAATTTGAACCACTACCATGAGAAAATACTTTAGGTGCAGGACAACCACAGTTTAAATCAATACCATCAATACCCTCTATTTTATTTAGTTTTTCAACTGCAAGTCTGATTATCTCTGGTTTACTTCCTGATATTTGAACTATATATGGATCTTCATTTGGTGATTTTTCTACCATTTTAAGTGTTCTTTCATTTCCATATGCAAGCGCATTAGATGAAATCATTTCACTTACAGTAAGATCAACGCCAAATTTTTTTACAAGGCTACGAAAAGGGAGGTCTGTATATCCTGCTAGTGGTGCTAAGACCACTATAGGTTTTGAGAAATCTAAGATTTTAGACATGAGTTATATATTATTAAACAGCTAAACTATCGTAGTTATAATGTTTACCAGCATCTTTTAAATCCAAAAGTGCTTTAAAGATAATAAATTCATCTTTTTGACTATTTACTAATATTTCTCTTATTTGATCTTTCATTTCATATTCAAATAAAACATATAAATATGAAGCAGTAAGTGCTTCATCATTTGCTGAAATATCTTCAAAAAGTTTGATAAGTTGCTCCGGAGACATATTTCTTTTATAATTTCCAGCAATTACAATTAACTCATCATTTGTAAGTTTACAGTCTTGAATATAAACTAAAATCTCAGTATTTGTAAGACTAAATTCTTTTGATGCTTTTGAATCTTTAGCAAGAAGTAATTTAACCATTTCCTTTGTAAGTGTCATATTTGTAGCTATTTTTTTAACTGTGTCAAATGATTTATTTTCAACTATATTAGCAAATGCAATTTCAACAGTTGCAGGGTTGTATGATGATGCAGATTTTAAAACTTCTATTGCATAGTTATCATCATTATTTACTCTATTTAAAATATTTGTTTGTGTAAGTGGATTTGAATCAGATAATTTTAAATCTTTAATATTTACATACTCTCCACTATTTATTTTAGAAATATCTTCACTAGCTTTTGCAATTTTAGAAGATGTTGTATTTAATTTATTATCATTTACATTTATTTCTAACTGATTAAGAACTGAAGCTACTTCTTTTAATTCTTTAGTTTTAATAATAACATTTGAAGTATTATTTAATAATCTATCTTTTAGCACAACTGAAAGTTTAGCTATATCATTTTCTAATGTTTTTCTACCAAAGTAACCTTTAGCTCCATAAAACATCATATGTATTACACTTGCAATAAATAATGCAAATGCAGGAACAACAATCCAAATATAAATTGGTAAAGTTATATTTAGACCAAGTTCTAATATTATTAGATTATAGTTTCCAATTTCTAAACTATAAACATAACCAGCAACAATTGCTAGTAATAAAAATGAAGCTAGTATATATTTTTTAAAACCCATAAGATTCTCCTTTTATTTGTTTTCTTCTTCGTAGATTTCTCTACATGTTGTACAATACTTTGCAAACGGCTTTGCTTTTAGTCTTCCAAGTGCTATTGATTCATCACACATCTCACAAGTACCATAACTTTTATCTTCGATTGACTTGATTGCACTTTGTATTTCTTTTAGTTCATTACTTTGTTGAACTGCAATAATTTCAGATGTAAAACTATCACTACTTGACTCTGCAAAATCTAAATCATCTTTACAATCCATATTCTGTAACTGTGCTATATTATTTTTACTATCTTCAATATTACTTTGAATTTGTACTTTTCTTATCTCTAAAATTTGTCTTAATTCTTCAATTTGCTTTGCTGATGCCAAAGTATATCCCTTGTGTTTTTGTATTAATTAGGATTATATCTAAAAGTATATAAATTATTTATGATATGGGTGGTTATTTGCTATACATAAGCCTCTAAATATTTGCTCTAGAAGTACAATATTTGCTATTTTATGTGCCATAGTAAGATCACTTAGTGTAATCACTTTGTCACATTTATTTAAGAATTCTTTTTGGAGTCCAAATGCCCCACCAATAAAAAAGTTTATAGTAGTATTGTCACTAATCAATTCGCTAAATTTATAACTATCAGTTTGTTTACCTAAAACATCTAAAGCTATGTTAAAACCCTTTAGTTTAGGTTCAAATACATCGCTATAGGAAGTCTTAGCTTCTTTTTCACCAATAGTTTGTGCTTTTCCTATTTGTTTATTAAAAAGGTTATGTATCTCTACATTTGCATATTTACTTGACATTTTTATGAAGTTTTTAATTAGTGGTTCAAACTCATCTTTATCATTTTTTGCAATTTGATAAATATTAATCTTCATATAAATCACTTCCTATAACATTGTAAGTTATATGTTGAATCTCATCACTTTTTCTTACCCCACCAATAGCTCCCACAGGATGCTTTGACATCTTTGCTAGATAAGAGATGTTATCCCCTAGGATATTTGATACATCTTTTGTTGATGTTTTTCTATATGCTCCAAGTCCAATATAATCTAAAGGCAATTTATTTGATTCAAGTATTTCAAGTTCATTGTGAGTTGAAAGACCAAATATTTTACTTGGATATTTTTTCTTGAGAAATTTAAAAAATAGTTCATTATCTGATATTTTAAATATATTAGTTTTTATATCTTTTAAATCATCTTGACCCATATGCATACCTGAAGCAAACTCTATAAGTTCAAGTTTATCATTTATGATTATAGGTATAGTTGTATTTTTTGTAAGGTATTTTAGATTTTCTTTTTGAATTTCTATAGAGGATATTTTATCTCTATATTGAATATAAGATATTTCATATTTTGTACATATTTGCAAAAATTGTTTTAAGGAAATATTTCTTCTTTGTAAAGTTTCAAAATCACAAAGTGCGTATATTTTAGTCATAAAGCACTCTATAATTTATAAATTATGCTGTTTGTTTAGCAAATAATGTAAGTAAATCACCTAATGTTTTTTTCATATCATTTCTAGGTGTAATCATATCAATACTTCCATGTTCAAGTAAAAATTCTGATCTTTGGAAACCAGTAGGTAAATCTTTACCAATTGTTTGTTTGATTACTCTTGCTCCTGCAAATCCTATTAAAGCACCTGGTTCTGCCATAAGAATATCACCAAGGAATGCAAATGATGCAGAAACACCACCAAAAGTAGGGTCTGTAAGTATTGATATAAAAGGAAGTCCAGCATTATCAACTCTTTTAAGTGCAGCAGATGTTTTTGCCATTTGCATTAAAGAGAATGTACTCTCTTGCATTCTAGCACCGCCACTTGCACTTACGATAATTACACCGTGATTTTTTTCTAAAGCTCTATTACAAGCTCTTACAATTTTTTCACCTTCAACAGAACCTAAAGAACCACCCATAAATGAGAAGTCAAACACTACAAGTTCTACAGGAGCTCCATGAATTGTACAAGACCCAGAAACAATAGAAGATGTTTTTCCAGTTTTATGTAAAGCTTCTTCTAGTCTTTTTTTGTATGATTTTCTATCTACAAATTCTAAAGGATCTGTAGGATGTAGTTCTTCATCATGAACTACAAAAGTTCCCTCATCAGCTATAAGAGCAATTCTTTTGTTTGCTCCTATTCTCATATGATAGTTACATTTAGGACATACATGGTTTAAGTTTTCTACTTCTTTAAAGAACATCATAGATTCACAAGAAGGACACTTTATCCAGTGGCTTTGATTCTCTATTACTTTGCTACCTTTATTCTTAGTTTCTTTTTCTAAAATATCTGATTTGATCTTGCTAAAAAAGTTTTTTAAATCCATGTTTAATTCCTAGTTTTATTAATATTGTTGATTATAGCATAATCTTTCTAAATAAAAAAAGGCACTGATAAGTCAGTACCTTTTTCTAATGTTTTAAGAAAAAATATTGCTTATTTTAAAGCAGTAAATTTTTCCAATTCATCAAGTTGTTCCCAAGGGTAATCACTCTGACCAACTTGACCACGAGCTGCTACATCTGCATATAAAAATGTTTGGCTACTTGGCTTATCAAGATTGAATTTTTTTGTTATCCAGTTTGGAGTTAACGCAAAGTTGTTCATCACAAATTCTGATAATTTATCATCATTTAGATTTGTGTATGTTCCATATGTATCAACTGCAACTGAAGTTGGTTTTGCAACTCCAATTGCATAAGAAAGTTGAACTACACATTTTTTTGCTAAACCAGCTGCAACTATTTGTTTTGCAATCCATCTAGCAGCATACAATCCACTTCTATCAACTTTTGTATAATCTTTACTAGACTGAGCTCCACCACCAATAGGAGAATACCCACCAAAACTATCAACGATAAGTTTTCTTCCAGTTAATCCACTATCGTGTAAAGGGGAATGACTTACATATTTTCCCGTAGGGTTTATATGGATGATACAGTTTTTAGGATCAAATAAATTTTGAGGTAAATTAGTATCAATAATAAGTTCCATTATAAGAGTTCTAACTTCTTCAATATTCATAGAAGCTACACAAGGAGCTGATACAACTATAGTATCAATTCTTTGAGGATTACATGATTCAAAGTTATTTTTACAAATGTAGTCCATAGTAACTTGAGTCTTGATATCTACTCCAAGTTTTGCTGGATGTTTTAAAGCATAATTATATACTTTTTCCATAAGCATTCTTGCATATGTAAGTGCACTTGGCATATATGTAGGTGTTTCACAATCTGCATAACCAAACATAATACCTTGATCTCCGGCACCAGTTTCTCCATCTTCTTGGTCTACACCTTGGTTGATATCTGGGCTTTGTCTATTTAAAAGAACTTGTACTTCTACATTTTGAGGTTTTAAACACTCTTCATCTGTAAAAGCAGGGTTATTAAAATATCC
>DQSS01000050.1 GCA_015663165.1 Arcobacter sp.
ATAGGCATAAGTAATCCCCAGTATTGAAATAAGCACTTGAAGAACTACCATTTCTATGTTCCATAGACTATTTATTTGTATGATGGATTGGATGAGTAGTCCAAGATAAAGAACTGTAAATAAACTGGCATATAAGAAATAATCTTTTTTTGTTAGTTTGTTTTCTTTTATGTCTTGTTTTAGGTTTTTAATTTTCCATAGGTACATATTACGTTTCTTTATTTTCGAAATAATCTAAAATTAAACAAACAATCATAATGACACCAAATAATATCCCTATCCACGGAATAGAGTGTTCTCCAATACTTAAGAATCCATGTACAAAATCATTTTTAGGTATGACTATCAAACCTTTAAAAGATAACAGTTGTAATCCTAATATCAAAAAACTCGCTGTTGCCATTCTTCTATAGTATCGTTTAGGATTAAATCCTGTCATGATTAAAAAAGATAAAATACCTGAACCAAGTCCCCATTGCCATGATGAAAAAGTAAACCACACTAAAGTAAAAGAGATGAGAGCAACTATAGAGCTAATAATCCACCATTTTAAAGCTGATTTCTTGTTATTATCTTCTTGCTTTTCTTTATTATTGTTAACAGTCTTATTCTTACTATTATCAATTATAGATCCATTTATAGTACTGTTCTTAATACTTATATTGTTTTTATTCATTCCATACTCCTCATCAAATATCTTTTTATAGTAACTATTAGAATATTCTCTTTTCTTAGCTTGTAGATTATGTACTTTGTCTAAATAATGGTTAGCATTATTGTTAAGTGCTTTATTAGCAGATTTTGATAATTTTTCTAAAAGAGTAATATATTTAGTTGTATTTTCAAGATATGTCCATAACTTTTGAATTTCTGAATTCATATCACTATATATATCAGGAGTATACACTCCATTAGGTTGTTCATATTCTGTAAAAAACTCATAGTAATTAGTTAAAATTATTTTTATAAGACTTAAATTTAACTTGTCTGATTCTAAATCTTTAATAGCTTTTATCAGAGAATGAAAAAATCTTATTTTTTCAGGATTAATTTTTAGATTGTCATACTGTTTGTTTATTATCTCATGTTCACAACTAAAAAAATCTTTTATTTTTCTGATTAACGGTCGCTTTTTAGAGATTTTATTATATGCCTCAAGACTGTATTTAGTAGCTTTTTCTATGTCAATTTTGAAAAGTATTGATAAATATTTACTATCACTTTCTTTATCATATAGCATTAATCCTTTAATAAACTCAAAGGATTCACTATCTAAACTTAATGTATGAAGTAAGGCGTCGCTATCTTCTACCTTTATGTATCTCATGTAAAGAATAGCTTTTAAGTATTTAATTAAACTAAATAAGCTTTCTTTGTTATAGATATTTAGAGTTTCAAATAATGTTTGAACTTGGGAATAATTTCCAATCTTTATATTTTCACTCTGTACTAAAGAAAGCTCAATTGATTCAATAGTAAGAGTAATTAAATCAGGTATATACTTCTGTGATATATTTTGAAAAGTTTTACTACTTAAATTATCCATATATTTATAAAAATGCCAAAATAATTTAACAAAAGATTCTTTACTATCTATTAATTCAAATATTTCTTCTTCTTTTATATTTTTAAATAAATAGTGAAATAAAAATGTTGGTTGATTAGATAGTGAATTATTTGTTAAATCTTTTTTTAATTCCAAATAACTTTCATCATGAAGATAATCTATTTTAATCCATTCTATAAATTGTTTTTTTTCTTCTACAGTAAAAGTATCCTCTATATTTTTATTATTATTTAATGAACAAAAATAAAGATTATAAAAATCTAATTTATCTCTTCGTTGTTGACTTTCTTCACAAATATCATCAAATGTTTTTTGTATAGAATGACTAGGGTTCTTTTCAATTTCTTTTTGTATCTCTTCATCCCATTCTTTCTGTTGCTCTTTATGTTTTTTCCATAGTTTATTCATATATTTATTGAATGTCTTATCTTCCATTAAAAGACTATCTATATCTTCAATCTTATTTCTAAAATAAGTATAACATTCTGGAAATTCTTTTATAGGATATTGTTTAGTTAACTCTTCTACATTTACATATGTTATTTTATATAAACTGAGGATATCTTTTATTGCCATATCAAAGTAAAATTCTTTTTCAGGTTGAAAAAATAAATCCCATAGTCTTTTATCTATATTTTCAAAATTAAAATTCATCTCTTGACTATGAAAATGAAGAGAAAAGATTTTATTTGTAGTAAGAAATTCTATAATAGAATCTATAGTTATTTTATTTTCTAAAAGAGAAGAGATTAACCAAGCTAGGTAGTTAGGATTATACCTGGTTTTGTTAAAGTTATTTACTATATAAATAAACCATGCTTCTACATCTTTTTCTTGTAAAAATGGAACTATTGATTTTAATTGATTTGAAGGTATATATTCTAATAGGTTTATGATTTTATTAAAATCTATATTTGTATAGTCTACTTGATTATTATATCCCCATTTTGATTTTATTCCATACAAAGATTGGAAGAGTCTACTTTCAAAACTAAAGACAGTATGTTCATTTTTTTCAAAAAGATTATATGTATTTAATAAGTTAAAAACTCTATGATTAAAATCATCATGATTAATAAAACTATAACTTATATATTTTTTCTTATCTTCTACCAACTCTAATATTTGAAAAATATAATCTTCTAATTCTCCACTATAATTAAATTCTAAAATTTTCATTAAAAAAGTAAAAGTTAATAGATTAATATCTGATGATTTTATATTTTCTTTAACTAATTGAACTAAGTCTTCTAAATCTTTATATTTAACAATTGTTGTACCATCTAAATATGCCCATTTACCATATAAACGATACTCTTCATTTTTTAACTTATGAGCAATAGCTAAAAAAAGTTTTTGTTGTTGAGTTTCCATTAATGCTGGATGCCGTCTAAAAATAAAAGGGTCAAACCCTAAAAAATCATCAAAAAGTTTAGGTTGAATATTGGTTAAATAGATAACAAGCTCTTCAAATTCTTCCCGAAATCTTAACTCATGGGAAAATAATTCTTTAATTTTTGCACTATCAAGCTTTTTATAATCTATAAAATAGGCTACTAAATATTCTTGTAAAGTTTTTTGTTTAAAAGAAAATTGATTCTCTTTTTTGTTAAATAACTCACTATTTAAAAGTATTTCTAATTCATCAATAGTAATACTTTTTTCTTCAATCTTATAAAGCTCTCTAACAATAATTCCAAGTTCATTATTAGTAATAAATTCTTTTCGATTTAATAACATATAGGTAGCTAGAGATGATGCTATGACTAATGATACTCCTTGCCTTTCTCTATCATCTCCTTTGATAATTAAAAGTTTTTGGATGATATTCTCATAAATTTTTGTATAGTTAGTCGAAGTCTCTTTATAACTATCAAATTCATCTATAATATTTTGAATAATCATAATATTACCAAGTAAAGGTTTTAAATGATTCTCATCTATAAATTTCCAAAACTCAATATGTGAAATAAATTTTACATCAAGTAAAAGATTAATATCCTCATCTGTTAATGGTAATAATCTATAAACTCTTAATTCCTTATCAATAGTTTCTAGTTCTTCTTTAAAATAATTATTCCACTCTAAGAGACGACTCGTAATAACAAACATTGTTTCAGGATTAATAATTTGACATCGTAGAATATAGTCTTTTAAGTTTCTTGCTAAATTTTTGTTATCACTATTGTCTAAGGCTTCATCAATAGAATCAATTAGAATAGTTTTGACATTTTCTTCAATACTATCTGTCTTTCTTAGTGTCGAAAGGGTTATGTATCTTGAGTTATCCGTATGCTCTTTATAATGATATTTTAATTGATAAGTTTTACCCGATGCAGGTTCTCCTAATATTACAGTAATATAGGAAGTATACGCCTCTTTTTTTAGATATGGTATAATTCTATGAGGTTTAATTAAGTTATCAAAAGTTATATCTTCTGTTTTTATATTTATATTTTTATAATATCTTGGTATAAAATTACCCATTAATTTTTTACCTTAAATCCACATCAACACTAACAATTTCCAAGTCAAGATTTTTAAAATCATCCACATTATTAGTAACAATATCAAATCCGTGAACTAAAGCAGTAGCTCCAATAATTGCGTCAGGTGTTTTAACTTTATACTTCTGTCGTATATCAATAACTTTATCAGCAACCTCATCAGTTAACTCATAAATATTAGCATGAGAGATAAAAGCCAATGCTTTTTTTTCTAACTCTTTATCTTCTCTCAATTTTTGCCAACTTAAAAACTCAATTTTAGTAATAATCGAGATATTAAAACTTTCTTTAAGTATGTTATCTATTTTACTATCTGTGACAATACCATTGAAATAATAAATAATAATATTTGTATCAAATAAAAATTTATCGTTTAACAATGTAACTATCCCATTCATTTTGATTTTCCTGTAAGTAATTATCTATCTCTATTTTTGAACTACTTGTTACACCAAAAAAGTCTCTAGGGTTAAAAGAATTAGAAGATTCAGTATCTTTGATTGCTTTTACTTGAAGTTCTTTTTTTATATTTACTAAATTTTTAGGAATATTTTCAAGAAAAAACATAATATACTCATAAATTGAATTGTTAATTTCTAAGGTTATTTTTTGCATTATGGAAACTCCTTTAATTGCTTCTAGTATAACATAATCTCTATTATAGATTTTCTAAAACCCACTCACCCATCCACCCGAAACCACCCAGCAATAGAATAACGTTTCCTCTTAGAAAGCAAAACTTCATGAGGAAATCTATCGCTTAAAAAAATCACTAAAGTATTTGCATTGGGTATTACTTTTTTCAAAACTTCATTCTCTTCATCATAGATGATTAGTTCCCCACCATC
>DQSS01000099.1 GCA_015663165.1 Arcobacter sp.
ACTAGAGTGCGCCCTACGAATGGAGTCGAGCGTATAAAGCTCCTCCTCCACAGGCTATTGTTTATTTAATTTTGTGGTTGGAGAGTAAAGAAGTTTAGTTTCATTACCAGACCTTTGATTTCCCAAAATAACGATACCAACATTTGCCTCTTCTAGGTTAAGAACCATACTATCTAAATAAAATATTGGTACAATAATAGTCTAAAAAATAATAGGATTGAAATGATGCAATATACAATACTTAAATTACATGCAAATGGAAATGATTTTCTTTTAATAGATGAAGAAATTACACCTATAACAGACGATGCCTCAAGAATCAAATTGGCTAAACTATTAACAGATAGAAAAAATGGAATAGGTTCTGATGGACTAGTTTTTTATCAAACATCAAAAAAATATGATGGAAGAATGAGAATGTTTAACCCTGATGGAAGTGAAGCAGAGATGTGTGGTAATGGACTTAGATGTTTAGGTAGATATGCTATTGAAAAACTTCAAAAAGATACAATTTATATTGAAACAAATAAGGGGTTTGAAAAAGTTACTCAAAAAAAACTTAATAACTCTATCCTATATGAGGTCTTATTTGAAAATATATCATTAGATAATGAGACTATATCAAGAATACAATTAGACAGTTTTCCTGAAATAAAGTTTTCAAGAGTCTCAATGCCTAATCCACATATTATAGCAACAACTAATAACTTTAATCTACTTGAAGAGGTTGGAAAGAGTGCTAATTCTGATTTAAAACATTTTTCAAATGGAATCAATGTTAATTTTATTAAAATTTTAGGTCGAAATTTACTATATATAAGAACTTATGAGAGAGGAGCAGGGATAACACTGTCTTGTGGTAGTGGGAATTCTGCAAGTTCATTAATCTCTTGTATATTAGATATATGTGATTGGAATAAAAATATATCAATATATAATGATGGTGGAATAATTAAATGTTTTGTAAATAAATTAGAAGAAAATAGATATGCAGTAGCTATATTAGGAAGTGTAACTTATGTATTTAAAAGTCAAATAAAAATAGATGACAAAGGTAATATTCTAAAGACAAATATAAAAACATATCCTGATGAAGTAAATGAATATGAAGAGTCATTAAAATATAAGAATAGTCTAATTAAAGAGTATAATATATAAGAAGTGATAAAATCTCATTTCTAAAACTCCATGACCATGAATATAGCTAAAAGGAAAATACAATGCCATTAAATTCATCAAATAAATATATATGGATAAGGTCTGCATCACCTGAACCATATACCGTAATAGAGGGAAAAATAACAACAGAACAGAGTTATGAAAGTATAACTGCTTATTTAGACAAAAATTTAAATAAATATACTGTATTTGAACCAAACAGTAGTGTGTACTCTATTTTAGATAAAAAGGAATCTATTTTCAATATGTTAATTCTTAAAAAAGATTTAACCTTTGGTATTATTTGGATGGGAGAGATAAACTTAGAAAATCAAAATATATCAAATAGTACTTTTCTAGAAAATTTGAATATATTTACTTCATATCTTGAAGATGCTATAGAAGATAAAAAAAATAAAAATGTTAAATTGAATACTATTAAACATCAAGTATCAGTTTATTAAGAGAGTAGATAAAATATGCCAAAGAAATTACCATTTGATTTGAATACTATTAAAGAGATTGAAGAAAAATATGGAACACCATTTTTTCTATATGATGAAAACATTATACGCAAAAGAGCTAAAAAATTAAAAGATGCTTTTGCTAATAAGTTTGATTTTAAAGAGTTTTTTGCAATAAAAGCCACTCCTAACCCCTCTATTATGAAGATAATGAAAGAAGAAGGATTTGGAGTAGATGCAGCAACAATGACCGAGTTGCTACTATGTGATAAATGTGATATTTATGGTGATGATATTATGTTCTCATCAAATGGTACATCAAATGAAGATTTTAAAAAAGCACTAGAACTTAATTCTATTATCAACCTAGATGACATCTCTTTAATCGACCGAGTAATAGAATCATCAGATAATATACCTGAACTTCTATGTTTTAGAATAAATCCTGGAAACCTACAAACAGGAAATAGTATTATAGGAAGTCCAATGGATGCAAAATTTGGTATAACCCTTGAACAAGTTATACCTGCTTATAAAAAAGCAAAAAAGTTAGGTATCAAAAAATTTGGTATTCATACAATGGTAGGTTCTAATGTCTTAAATGAATATTACTTCTTAGATACAGTTAATATACTAATTGATATTTTAAATAAACTAAAAAAAGAGCTAGATATAGAAGTAGAATTTATTAATATTGGTGGTGGGTTTGGTATACCATATAGACTTGATGAAGCTGAATTAGATATTGAACATGTATCTGAACTTATACTTGAACTATATAACAAAAAATTAGATTATAAACCAAAATTATTTATGGAACATGGTAGATGGCTAACTGGTCCATCTGGATTTTTAATTTCTAAAGTTGTAGCTAAAAAAGATACTTATAAAAATTATAAAATAGTTGATGCAAGTATGTCTGATTTAATGCGACCTGGATTATATAGAGCATATCATTATATTACTATACTTAGGGAGGGGAAGATGATGGATGAAAATACACCTAAAGAGATAGTGGATGTAGTTGGTTCACTATGTGAGAATAATGATAAATTTGCAATTGATAGAGAGTTACCAAAAATAAATATTGATGATTATCTTATTATTCATGATGTTGGTGCACATGGAAGAGCAATGGGATTTAACTACAATGGTAAACTACGCTCTCCTGAAATTTTATTAAAAAAGGATGGAAGCTTTAAATTAATTCAAGGTAGAGAGACATTTGAAGATTATACAAGAAATATGATTTTTTAATAAAAATTATAGTTTAGAGAAGTTTCTCTAAACTATTTTTTACTAGATACAACTCTATCATACAATTCTGATAAGGCAGAATACTTATAGCCCTTACTAGATTTTATTAAACCTCCACTAGCATTTTGCATATATATTTTTGGAAAAACCTCTTTTAGAACCTTATCAATTACAGAAAGATAATTCCAACGAGCTCTTGGAACTAATGAATGTGCTAAGTGATGTCGGTCTGCATAATATAAGAAAAAAGAACTAAGTAACATTCCATTAACACCCTCATACTCCGTTGCTCTACCTACTACCATTTCAGTATTTACCTTATCTAAAGATGAATCAAGTGGGATAAACCAACGATGTTCTATAAGTTGTGTCATCCAAGTAAAAAGTGGATATATAAATAATAGAGGAACAAGATATAAAAAAATGAATTCCATATAGTATTCATTGTATATAAATAGAAATACTATAGATATAGTTACTATATTTCTTGTAATAAATGAACTTAAACCATAATTCATACTAAATTGATTTTTGATAATACCGTATATATTTCTATATATACCTGTAGGAGTTAAAGGATAAAATATTAATTTAATAAATTCCATATTATTCATTTTGGGTTTTAAACCCGACTCTAATAAGTCATCTATAACTGGGTCACCCTTTTCAATACAGGTATATTTATGATGTAGTAGAGTGTGTCTTCTATACCTATCAGGCATATTGCCCAATAAGAGAGGATATTGAAAGAAAACATCTGTAATCCAAAAACCTAACTTTTTATTTTTTGTTAAAACATTATGAGTTGTAAAATGTGTTATCTCTCTTAGAGCTGAAAAAATTGGCATTAATAAAAGTATTAATACAACTTCAATCAATATATTATCTGTATTGTGATATGTATCTAAAATAATATAGTAAAACATATAACTCCAAATAAATGGAAAAATTCCTATGATATTATCATATTGTTTTGCACCAAAATCCATTCTTTGCAGTTTTTTTACAGCACTTTTATAATCATAATTATGCTTCAAAAAATCATCTACTATATCTTTTGAACTTACTAAATGATATTTCCAATCAATAAATATCAATAACAGAGCAACTATAAATAATCCTATAATGATTTTCCTTTTTTATAAAGTAAACTTTAATTTATAATATCAAATTATACCTTTTATTATATCGAATATAGCCTCCAACACTAACACTGTTAATTTCATTGTTGGATATTGAAACATCTACACTGATTCTTGATGACATTTTCATATAATCACCTTGTTCAAATATATAACTACTTTTGGAAATAGAACTATTTTGAGCCAAATAACATCCTAAAGCACCACTTGAACTTCCTGTAGCAGACTCTTCATCTATTCCATAAAGTGGTGCAAAATTTCTACAGAAAGCTGTACTGTTTTTTTCAAATGTATCAAATGTAAATAGATGAAACCCAACTGTATTGGATTTTTTATTATACTCCGTCATTAGTTCATAGTTTGGTTTTATATTCATTATATCTGCTCTTGAACAAATAGGAACAAAAATATCTTTTACACCTGTCGAGATTATTTTAGGTTCAAATTTTGAAATATCATAGGATTCAAGAGGTATTGAAAAGATATCTTGTATTGAGTCAATAGTTATAGTTTGACCAAAAATTGGTTTTTGTTGATATGATACAATTCTTCCATCATTTTCTACTTTAACCTCAATATCTCCACTCATTGTTTCTGTTAAATAAGTTCCTTTACTTATATAGTTCTCTTTAAAAAGATGAAAATAAGCAGCAAGTGTAGCATGACCACAATATTCTATCTCCATAGTAGGAGTAAAATACCTTAATTTATATCTCTTTTGTTGATTTTTACTTATAAAAACAACTTCGGATATATTCATCTTCTTTGAAATCTTAAGCATCTGATTATCCGTAAGATTCTCATCACTTTTAACAACACCTGCAATATTTCCTCCAATACCATTATTGTGAAATACTGAATATGTATAAACTATAATATTCATTTTATCGCTCCTAATTCCATTAATGTATCTTCTTGTGCCGTAGTTATACCTGTTACATTAGATATTTTCATACCTTCATATAAAATATCAGGTTTTAGTTCTATATCACTTTCAAAAGTATCAGAGTTCCACTTCTTTATATAACCATCTTTACTACAAGATATAAAAGTATTATTATATTTTTGCACACTCCAAATACTATCAGTATGGGCTTGTATAGTTCTGATGCATTTACCATCTTCTAAATTCCATATTTTAATCGTATTATCATCACTACTACTTATCAAAATTTTATCTGATAGGAAATCTGTAGATAAAGCAAAATCGTTATGTCCCTTTAACACATGTAAACACTCTCCATTGCTTAAGTCCCATACTCTAATAGTACAATCTTCACTAGCACTAGCAAGTAATTTACCATCTTGACTAAATTTTACTGACCAAATTTTATCATCATGTCCTATCAAAGTATTTATAGATGACTTACTATCTATATTCCATATTTTTACAGTATTGTCTGTACTTCCACTAGAAAATATTTTTCTATTGTTAGGATGGAAATCCAATGCTAAAATAGCTCCATTATGTTCACCAAAAGTATGTATTGATTGTTTATTATCATAACTCCAAAGTTTAATAGTATTATCTTCTGAGCCTGTTACGAATAATCCTTCATTATTTACTGCGACAGACCAAACCCAATCTAAATGCTCAGTAAGTGTATTTATACAATAATATTTTTCCATATTCCATAATTTTATCTTACTATCATCACCAACACTAACCAATATTTTATTATTTATATCATATGATAATTCCCAAACTCTACCTTGATGTCCAGAAAGTTTTTTTATGTTCTTTTTAGATTCTACATCCCAAATACGCATATATTTATCATCTCCAGCAGAAATAATTAAGTTATCGTATAATTTCTCTATACAGATAGGTTCTAAAGAGTATCCTTCTACAATATGTATACATTTACCATCTTTATCCCATAATCGTATAGTCTTATCATCACTACCACTTATTATATAATTATTATTTGAACTAAAATTACATGTTCTAATTCTTGCAGTATGTCCATATAAAGTCTTGTCACATTGTTTATTTCTTAAATCCCAAACCTTAATGGTATTGTCCTCACTAGAGGATATTATTTTATCAGATGTGTTATTAAAGTCTATATCCCATATAAAATCATTATGACCTGATAGTTGATATAATGGTTTATTATCCTGAGTTGATAGTATATGAATTATCCCACTTTCAGAAGTATAAGCTATAAGTGTATAATCTTTAGAAATATCTATAGCACGAATAACCCCATTTATAGATTCTATAGGTTCAAGCATATCAGTATCTTGATTATAAATAACTATTCCATTATCTGTAGAAATATATATTATATTTTTTTGATGATTGATTGCAAATCCCCAAATACGACTTTTTAAATCTATTTTTTTTATAATACTGATTTTATTAAAATCCCATATATAAAATATACCGTCTTCATCACCACTAATAACCCTATTTTCATCAATAAACTGTAAATCTCTAATCCAATTTGAATGTTGCGTAAATATATTGGTACAACTATTGTTTTTAATACTCCATATCCTAATATTATGGTCATCACTTCCTGATAATATATAGTTATTGTCTAAAGAGTATTGTACTATACGAACATAGTTCATATGACCTTGAAAATCATTAATTTGTTGATAGTTTCCTCTATCCCATTGATAAACTACACCTTTTGTATCAGAAGCAATAAATGAATCAGAGTTTTTTGAGAAATTTACAGAAAGAATATTTCCAAAAACTTGATTAAATGTCGAATTTATAAATTTAGAATTTGTAAAATCTGTATTTGTTACTTGCGTACCTTTTAAATTTGCATTCATAATAATAAGATTTGAAAAATCATAATTTTGGACTGAATTATATATTGTAGATATTATATTGAAAATATTACCTGCTGTATAAGATGTTTTGCTTGGACATGTTGCCCTTGCATAGTCTAAAATTGTTTTCAAGTTATCATTTATTCTATCTACACTACCCAACTCCTCTAATAACTCCTCAACTAAAGGTTTAATAATCTGTTCAATTTGAGATTGGAAGATATAGTAATCTGATAATGGGTCAGCTAGTGTATATTTAGATAATAGATATTTATTATTTTTACTTATTTCAGATGCAATATTTTTTATATTGTCTTGATGCAATACTCTACTTATAAATAAATCACTATCATGTATCTCTTGTGCAATACCTAAAACTAACTCGGATAAGACATACTCTATAATTAGAGGTTGAAGAGAGTACTCTATTACTTTATTATTTTTTACAGTTATTATTGGTAATTTACGAGATAAAGATTTTAGTGTTGATGGTAAATTTCTTCTTGACTTTGTAGAAAATATTTTTTCTCGAATATCTCGTATAGATAATAAATCTCTTTCAATACTTAACCAATACAATACCTCCTTTTCATATTCATTAATACTAGATAAATTCCATGATAAAAGGTCAAATATCTCATCAAAAACCATATGATTATCTTGCTTAAATTCTCTAATATCCCCTAAGTAGATTTCTTGTATTTGTCTTCCAACAAGGTCTAAGGCAAGAGGATTACCAGAATAAAAATCTATAATACTATTAATATCTTCACCCTTACCAATACAATCACAAACATCATTTAAAATATTTTTTGAAGCCTCGTAATCTAAACCTACTAAATCCATAATATAGACAGGACTTGATGACTTTAGACTACTTTTAATATCGTTTGGCATCACTCTTGATGTTATCAATAAAGTACTATTATGATTTATATTAGAAAACATATCAATTAATGATGAATAATCTATATACTCATCTTTATATGTGTTAGACTTATCTTTAAAAGAAACTATTGTTTCATAATTATCTAATATAACTAAACATCTATTTTGACTAATATACTCTCTCAATTTAATTAGTTTCTCATTTATAGAATTTTCATAGTTAGTAAATTTATGTTTTGATACAACAGAAAGAATATCATTCAGTATTGATTCAAATGATGGAGAGTTCTCTAATGTTCTCCAAATAATAGAATCAAAATTAGTTTCTATATCAATATTATTTTTACACACATGTAATACTAAACTTGTTTTTCCTTGTCCACCCATTCCATCAATAAATATTAATCTTTTTTTATCATAAAGTAAATAATCTATAATAGTTTTTATCTCATTTTTACGACCATAAAATTCATCAACATCTCTTGACCTTCCCCAATCAATAAATCTCTCTACCTTTTTTGTATAAGCTATTTGTTTATTATCATCTGAAAGAAGAGGTAATAAGGCTTCTACATTTTCCCCATTTCTTTCCAAAAGATGAATCATTGGTGCAATATCGACTCCATCAACTTTTAATGCGTCTAATAAAATATGTGCTTTCCCTTTCTCATTTGCACTTAATACTTTATCTACAATATTTGTATATGAATATATTTCTTGTCTTTTTGTTGATTCTGCTATTTGCTTATTGTAATAAAAATCCAAAGCTTCTCTAAAAAGCGTAATTCCTTGAACCTCTTTGGATAAGTTAACTAAAAAATTCCCTAATACAATAGTGACATTATTTTGCTCAATCTCTTCATTGTGAGTTTTTGAAAATTCATCTATTACTAAAGATACTTCTGATGATAAATCAGATTCAGGTCTTAACAACATCTCTTTAATAGAATTTGCCACAATAGTATTATTGATAAACTTTTCATCCAATAATATTTTTTTTATTTTTTCTAATGCTTCTTTTGATAGATTGTTAACATTTATATTTTTTATAGCTCTTACTATCGCTTCTGAAAACTCTTTTTCAAATTCATGTGTTGTTTTAAGCTCTCGTATTTTATTACCATATTCAGGATTGACTTTATCTAAAATATTTGCTGCAACACCTAAAGTTTTATCAAATATTTTATGTTTTATTTTATCATTTGCAAAGATATCAATTAAATCTAACATTTTTAACTAGTTCCCTTTATTATTTTTAAATATATATTAAAACTTGAATAATTCATCTATAGGAACTCCTAAGCCAGTAGCTAATTTTTCAATATTTAATAAAGTAATATTCCTTTCAGCTCTCTCTATCATACCAATATGAGTTCGATGAAGACCTGCTTTAAAGGCTAACTCTTCTTGTGATAATTCTCTCTCTTTTCTTAACTTGGAGATATTCTTCCCAAATAGAGAAAGAATATTATTTTGATTAATCATTATACTAACTTTTTAAACATGATACTTTTTGTATGCAAAAAAATCAACATACTAAACAAGGCACTTTCATCTCAACTTAAAGAGATTATCTCTGAAAAGGATATTCAAAATATTATGAATATTAGCAAGGTAGAGAAAAAGAAAATTTATGCACTTGCCGATGGAGATATTTCCTAAAGAAGAAGCTTAATCCAAGTACCATGTCATGGATACCCAATAATACTTAATTTTAGATACATAGATATATAAGTAGTTTAACCTTAAAATAAAAAGTTTAACACTTGAAAAACATTTCAAAATTTGCTATAATCGAACCATAACAAAAAAAGGAGGTAAAGATGTCCATAGCCAAAATAACAAGAGATTTTATAGACCAGATAGAAGAAGCTAAGATTTTTACCTACAGTGATATACCCAGTAATAAAAAATCATCCGTGGCTATCGAACTCTCTCGTCTTTTTAAAAAAGGTGTGGTCAAAAAGAT
>DQSS01000122.1 GCA_015663165.1 Arcobacter sp.
CATCTTGACTATAGTCCTGGTAATATTTTGATAAAAAAAGAAGATAATAATTATATATTTAAAATAGTAGATATAAATAGAATGCAATTTAAAGATCTAAGTTTAGAAGAAAGATTAAAGAACTTTTCACAACTTTGGGCTAAGGATGAGTACCTTCTAGTTATTGTAAAAGAGTATGCCAAGCTTATAAATAAAGATGAATCTAATTGCATTAAAATTGCACTTAAATTTTCACAAGCACACAAAGATAAAAAGAATTTCAAAAAAAAATTAAAAGGTCAAGAAGTTGTTGATTAAGAATATCACACCTGTAATTATTGCTAAAGATGCACAAAGTACAATCAAAATTTGCCTTGAAAGTTTGATTGAATTTGAAGAAGTTATTTTGTATTTAAATAATACTACGGATGATACAGTTGAAATAGCTAGCCTATATAAAAATGTTAAAATTATAGATGGAATATTTGAAGGGTTTGGTCAAACGAAAAATAAAGCAATAACTTATTCATCAAATGACTGGATATTATCTTTGGATAGTGATGAAGTATTGTCAAGTGAATTTATTGCTAAACTAAAAAAAATAGACTTAGAAGATAAAAAAGTATATTCAATATATAGAACAAACTACTATAAAAAACAGCAAATTAAGCATTGTTGGGGAGATGATATTATAGTCAGATTATTTAATCATAAAGTTACATCTTTTTGTGATAATAAAGTACATGAATATGTAAAAGAAGATGGATTAATTAATATCACAATAAAAGGAATTGTGGAACACTACCCTTATAATAATATGACGGACTTTATAATTAAGCTAGATAGATATTCTACAATATTTGCACAAGAGCATGTAGGAAGAAAGTCTTCATCTCCGCTAAAAGCTTTTTTAAATGCACATTTTTCATTTTTTAAGACGTATATATTAAAAAGAGGTTTTTTGGATGGATATGCAGGACTTATAATTGCATTTTCTCATATGGCAACTAACTTTTACAAATATATGAAACTTTATGAACTAAATAAAGAGAGCAAGCAATGACTATTCTTATAACAAGACATGACAAAATAGGTGATTTTATAACAGCTTTACCAATGTGCAAAATAATAAAAGAACAAACTAATTATAGAATTGTCATGATGGTTTCAAAAGTAAATGTTCAACTTGCAAAAAGTTTTGATTTTATAGATGAAGTTATAGAGTATTCGACAGATAGCTTTGTTTTATTAAAAAGAATAAATATCATAAAAGCTGATGTTTCTATAAGTGGATATATTGATATTCATTTGGGTCTTTGTCTATTTTTGGCAAGAATACCTATTAGAATTTCACCTGCTACTAAAATTGCACAAATATTTTTCAATAAAACTATAAAACAAAGTAGAAGTTTGGTTGAAAAAACAGAATGGAAATACAATCTAGATTTAGTAAAATTATTTGATGATACTCTAAAATTAGAATTTAAAAAACCACTTATAAGTTTAGATAATAATTTACAAGAAAAAAGAGTTATTTTTCATGTAGGTTTTGGAGGAAGTAGTGATACTAATCTTTCTTTAGATGATTATTTGTCTTTAGCAAAAAGTATAAGTGATGAGATAGAAGTTGTATTTACCTTTGGACCTGATGATGACTTATCAAAAGAATATATTACTAGAAATCTTACTTTCAAAGCAATTATAAAAGATGATATAAAATCACTAGTAGAATTTACAAGATATATAAATAAAGCAGAATTGTTTGTAAGTACTTCAACTGGACCAATGCACTTAGCAGGTCTTACAAATACTAGAACATTATCTTTTTTTGGAAATAAATTATTTGCAAGTAGTAAAAGATGGGCTACAATTAGCGAAGAAAAATATCAAAATAACTACGAAATTCCAGATAATTACAATAAAGAATTTTATAATAAAATACAAAAAAAACTAATGGAGCTTATTTCTTGAATTTTCTATGGGATGAGTACTCAGACCAACCTCATATACTAAAAAGAGAAGATAAAAAAATATTACGAAAGGATAGTGGCTATTCTTTTCTTAAGTTATTACTTTTAAATATTATTTTATTTCCACTTTTATTTTTAAAGTTTTTGATTTTTAGAAATATTAAAAGTTCTGATAGTATAGATGATAATAGCTTTTATTCTTTATGTGTAAACCTTGATAAAGGTGGTATACAATATGAGCTAGTAGAAGAATTAGGAGTAAACTCTCTTCAAATAAGAGTCTTTTTAAATGATATGCAAAATATAAATAAATATGTAGATTTTGTAAAAGGTTTTGGAGATGATAAAAAGATATTAATAACTATCATTCAAAATAGAGAACATATAACAAATAAAGAACTTTTGCAAAAAGATATAAAAATAATATTTGAAAAGTTTAATGGTATATGTAGTGAGTTTCAAATAGGAAATGCAATCAATCGTATTAAATGGGAATTTGTAAGTATGGAAGAGTACCTTGAATTTTTTAAAAATATTCAAGATATAAGAAATGAGTTTTTTCCTAAGATTAAACTTATAGGTTCAAGTGTGATAGATTTTGAATATCATTTTACGATTAGAACTCTATTTCATGGATACAAAATACACTTTGATAAGTTAGCTTCACTTTTATATGTAGATAGAAGAGGAAGCCCTTATAATACTCAGTATAAAATATTTGACTTGAAAAATAAAATAGATTTTTTAAGAACTATTGTAAATACATCAAATAAATGTGAAGATGAAATATATATTACAGAAACTAACTGGCCATTGTCAAATACTGCTCCTTATGCACCTACAAGTGAACTAGAATGTGTAAACGAAGATGATTATACTAAATACATGTTAGAGTACTATGATATCACTAAACAAACTAGAAAAGTATCAAGGGTATACTGGCATCAGTTAATAGCTCCTGGCTATGGTTTAGTTGATAATAGAGATGATAAAATAAGAAAAACAAAAGCTTTTTATGCTTTTAAAAAGATGATACAAGATGCAAAATAAAAATATATTTATAGAAATACCTACTTGGCTTGGTGATGCTGTTATGGCTACACCTGCAATTGAAAATATTGTTAAGAAATTTCCATCATGTAAACTTACCATATTTGGTTCATTTGTATCAACAAGATTATTTTTAAATCATCCAAACGTACAAAATATCATAATAGATGATTCTAAATCAAAAGGTAATAGATATATAAATCTATATAAATTAGCTAAAAAAGTAGGACAGGTTGATTTGGCATTTTCTTTTAGAAAAAATATTACTACTAAGATATTGTTATTTTTCATAAATGCTAAAGAGAAGTATATATATGCAAGATATACAAAAGATGAAATACATCAAGTTATAAGATATAATGACTTTATAAATAAAAGTATAGATATATCAACATTTCCAGCAAATCTAAAAATATATTTAAATAAAACAGAAGAGATAAAAACTAAGCCAACTTTGGGTATAAATCCAGGTGCTACATATGGAAGTGCAAAAAGATGGTATCCAAAAGAGTTTGCAAAGATAGCTATAGAGCTACAAAATAAATATGATATTATTATATTTGGTGGACCTGCTGAAAAAGATATAGCTTTAGATATTCAAAAAGAGTTAGATATCAATGGCGTAACAAACTATAAAAATCTTGCTGGACTTACAACTATACCAGAGCTACTTGAAAGTATATCTACATTAGATTTATTTATCACAGGAGATAGTGGTCCTATGCATGTAGCTGCAGCTTTTAATATACCCACTATTTCTATATTTGGTCCAACTAAACATATAGAAACATCACAATGGAACAATGACAATTCTAAGATACTAAGAAAAGAGTTTGACTGTGCTCCTTGTATGAAAAGAGAATGTCCTCTAAAAGATGAAAGAAACCACCAATGTATGAAAAGTATTACAGCTAACGATGTCCTTTATATGTTAAGTAATAGCAATAAATAAATATTGTTCATCATCTATTCATAAACTTTCCCTATACTTCTACTATACAAAAATAAAGGATGAAACATGATAGGTAAAATACTTCTAGTACTTACACTTAGTTTTGCTAATGTTTATGCTTATAAAGTTGGTGATAGAGTAGATGACAAAGTTGTAAATGAATTAAATTTAAAAAATGACAAGATTTATATACTTGACTTCTTTGCTTCATGGTGTGCTTCTTGTAAGATAGAACTACCACTTATTTCAAAACTAAACAACAATATAGATAAATCAAAATATAAAATTATTGGTATTGATGTAGATGAAGAGATACAAGATGGTAAATCTTTTGTAGAGGATTTAAATTTAAATTTTGATATTATTTATGACAATGAAAATAAACTAATAGAAAAATTTGAACCTATTGGAGTACCTGCAATTTATTATTTAAAAGATTATAAAATAATAAAAGTTATATATGGTGCAGTACATAATATAGATGAAAAAATCTTAATAGATTTAAAAGGCTTGTAATATGAAATATTTATTAGCATTTGTATTACTGTTTGTAATTACAGGATGTGTAAAAGAAGTAAAACCTTGGCAAAAAGCAACACATGCCAAAGAGACGATGAAAGAAGGTGGAATAGATAAACTTACAAAATCATTTGAAGAGCATATCTATTTTTCTAAAGAAGCTACAAAAGCAGGAAATGGAATATCAGGAGGAGGGTGCGGATGCAACTAAATCAAAAACAATTTAAACTATCGTTTGTAACTGCTAGTATATTACTTGCAAGTTCTGTATATGCACAAGATTATGTAAGAGTAAACTATATGCAGTATGATGAAAATGACAATAGAGTATCAGTTCAAGCACCTTCAATAGAAGTAAATAAAGACTTTGGAGTAGATTATACGTTAAATGTATCTCTTGTAACTGATGCAGTAAGTGGAGCAACACCTATATATGTGGATTCTATATCTGGGGCTAGTGCTTTTAATAGTAGAGGCGATAACAAAACTCCTATTAAAAAAAATGTAGAATTTACAGAACAAAGAACATCGGCAAGTTTTTCTTTAGTTTCAAGGCTTGATAGTAGAGATGAAATCACAGTAGCCTTTTCAAAATCTTATGAAAGTGATTATGATGCTAATACATTAAGTATTGATTATCTTCATTGGGCTAACAAATCTAAAAACAGAAGTTATAATATAGGTGCTTCATATGCATTAAATAATATTTTGATAAAAGATTGTTCATATAACGCTCAATGTGGTGCACCAGATAGTGTAAGTGGAGCAAGTAAGAAAGAAATATCAAATATACTATCAACTGAAGTTGGAGTAACACAACTTATAGATAAAACATCTTTAGTAAAAGCATCTATTTTTTATAGTACAGAAGATGGATACCTTTCAAACCCATATTACAATGTAGTAAGATATACAAATAAAATAGTTGCAGAAGTAAGACCTGATAAAAGAGTTGCATATGGATTTAACTTAAAGTATATAAAAGCATTTACCTCTACAATAAGTTCTAAGTTCAAATACAAGTTCTATACAGATGATTGGGATATAACATCTCATACTATAGATATAAACAATTATTATGAATTAAATAGTAAGGTTACATTAGGTTTTGGCATAAGATACTATACTCAAAGTGAAGCTATCTTCTATAGTAAAGATACAAACTATTTTACAGATGAGGTATATGCTTCACATGATGATAGATTGAGTTCGTTTAACTCTACTACACTTAAAACATCTGTTGATTATAAGTACAGTAAGTCTTTAAGTTATAATATATCACTTGATAAATATGACCAAAGTACAGATTTAAGTGCTATGTATACTACTGTAGGATTTAAATATAAATTCTAATGCTTGAAATATATAAGTTTGAATCTATGACTACACCTTGTGAATTGCAATTGTATTGTGACAGCAAGGAGGTGGCTGATTCTTGTGCTGTTGATATTATGAAAGAGTGTAAAAGGTTGGAACAAAAGTACAATTATTATTCTAATGATTCATATTTACATAGGGTAAATTCAAGACAATCAAATACTTTAGATAGTGAAACAAAAAGTCTATTAAGTATATCGAAACAATACTATAAAAAAACAAATGGATTATTTGATATAACAATAGCTACTTTAAAAGATATATACCAATCAAACAGTATAAAACAAATCAAAGAAGAAAAAACTAAACTCTTAGAGTATACAGGATGTGAGCATTTTAGTATAAAAAAAAATAAGATAAATTTTACAAATGAGTTTACGAAAATAGACTTTGGTGGACTGGTAAAAGAGTATAGTGTAGATAGAGCTGTAAAGATTATAAAAAAGTATAAAATAAAATCTGCTTTAGTAAACTTTGGTGGTGATATATATGCACATGGACGAAAGCCAAATAATGAAAAGTTTAATATAGGTATAACAAACCCTATAAAAAAAGAGGAATATTTATTTAATATATCTATAGAAAATCAAGCCTTAACTACTTCTGCATCATATGAAAGAAACATAAAAGTACAAGATGAGGTATACTCACATATAATCTCTAAAGATAAAAAAAGTGATATACTAAGCGCAACTGTAGTATCTAATTCTTGCGTACAAAGTGGTGTTTACTCAACGGCACTTATGTGTAATAGTATGTTAGAAACTAAAGATGATACATACATCATAGATGAAAACTTGGAGATATTAAGATGAAGATACTTATAGTAGAAGACGATATAAAGATATCTTCATTTTTAAAAAAAGGACTTGAAGAAGAAAACTATAGTATAGATTGTGTATATGATGGAGAAGAAGCTTTTTATTTAGTGCAAAATAATATCTATGATTTAATTTTACTTGATATTATGATACCTAGTATAAATGGTGTTGATTTATGTAAGAAAATAAGAGAAGAGAATATATCTTATCCTATTATTATGCTTACTGCTAAAAGCTCTATCGAAGAAAAGGTACTTGGGCTAAGTGAAGGTGCAAATGACTATGTTACCAAGCCATTTTCTTTTGAAGAGTTATTAGCAAGAATAAAAGTACAACTAAGAAGCGGTAAGAGTTTAAACAATATTTTGCAAATAGATAACTTAAGTATAAATACTGATACAAAAATTGTTACAAGAGATAATGATACTATAAATTTAACTTCAAAAGAGTATTCTATTTTAGAATATTTAGTGCTACATAAAGAAAAAGTACTAACCGAAGAGATGATAAATGAATCTTTATTAAATATGGATGAAAGTACAGCTAGTAATATTGTGAATGTTTATATTTATAGACTAAGAAATAAAATAGATAAAAACTATGATAAAAAGATAATACATACCATAAGAGGTATGGGATACAAAATAAGTGAACAACAAAAATGAATTTGAATAATATAAAAATTAAACTACTTCTTTGGTATAGTGCAATCATACTTTTAGTATTAGCAACTTTAGCTATATCTATTGCTTATGTATTTGGAAAGGGGTCATATAATACCCTTGAAGAATTAGAACATATATTATTTCTTACTATTCCTATAATTGTATTATTGTTTATATTATCAGGTTGGTTTATAGTAAACAATGTCTTAAAACGTGTACAGAGTGTTATAGATGAGGTTGAAAATATAAAAGCAGATGATTTAGAAAAAAGACTTGATACAAGTAATTCTAATGATGAAATTGAAAAACTTATTGTTACTTTTAATTCTATGTTAGGACGGCTTGAAAATAGCTTTTCTAAAATTAAAAGATTTTCTCATGATGTATCTCATGAACTAAAAACACCACTAACTGTTGTAATGGGAGAAATAGAATTAGGTCTTAGAAAAGATAGAACAAAAGAAGAATATAAAGAGATACTAAAAACACTACACGAAGAAACAAAACAACAACAAGAACTAATAGATAGTTTACTTTTTCTCTCGAACTCAAATGAAGTACAAATAAAAGAGCAATTCACAGAGCTTGACCTTGATGAACTTATCATAGATACAATCTCAGCAAATAAACATCTTTCAAGTGCAAAGAAAATAAAATTTGAATTTTTTAAATTTGAAAATGTAAAAGTACAAGGTCATACATCTCTTCTTAAAATATTATTAACTAATATTATTCAAAATAGTATAAAGTACTCAAATAAAAACTCAAAAATAGAAATTTGTTTAGATGAAAATTCTTTCACAATCAAAGACTATGGAATAGGAATAAAAAAAGAAGATCTATCAAAGATATTCGATAGATTCTACAGAGTTGATGAATCAAGAGCTAGAGGCGGTCATGGATTAGGACTTTCTATTGTTAAATCTATAAGTATATTACATAACTTTAAAATAGAACTAACTAGTAAATACGATGAATATACTAAAGTTACTATTATATTCTAAATAAGCATTTACTTTAAATAAATATTTTACATATTTTAAATATACTACGATATAAAAATATTATAGGAAATATATGAAAATTTATTATAAAAAAGAAACATATTTAACAAAGTATATAGAATCTTCACAAGAAACATCATTTTTCAAAGAACCAGGATTTATGGAAAAAATTGGATTTAAAACTACAATTTATCCAGATATTTATTTTCACACTGGTGCTTTAAATTCACATTCCAAAACTATGATAGAAAATTCTAAAGTTACTATTATAAATTCTGGAATTTTAAAAGATGTATTAGTTGATAAATTAGCAGTACAATCAAATAAAATAAAAGTGATATACCCAGCAGTTGAATCGAGTAAGTTTAAGAAAAAAGAGGCAAAAGAAGAATTTTACAAAGAGCACGGACTATCTAAAGATATTAAGATAGTATATTTCACTGCAAAGAACTTTAAGAAGGCAGGTTTTACAAGCTACTGTGATATTATCACTAAGCTTGAATGTAAAAACTTTAAAGCTGTAGTTTCTACAAAAGATGACAAAGAGAAAGATTTTGCACTTGATGTATTAAAACACTTTAACTTACAAGATGATGTACTAATAGTAGAAGAGGAGATATTTAAAATTGCAGATATATTTTTACTTCCGACTTCTTTTGCAAATTTTTCTATAAATGTAGTAAAAGCAATGGCATCAAAATGTATAGCATTTGTTCCAGAGTCAAACTATGCAGTTGAACTTGTAGATGTATTTTCAATTATGAAAGATGTTAATGATTCAAATACCGCATACAAAATAGATATGTTATTAAGAGTAAACGATGAATTGAAAAAAATCCAAAAAGAAAACTACGATGTAGGTAAGAAACTAACTCTTGAATATCAAGAAAAGAAACTAAATAAGATAATTGAAGAACTAAAAATAAAAGAATAAAACAAAAAATATGTCAATTTGACATATTTTTACAAAATAAAATAATTTTTTGCTAAACTTGCAATATAAATTATCAAATCAAAGGAAATAATATGACAGAAGATCAAAAAAAATCACTAGACTTAGCAATGAAGCAAATGGATAAAGCATTTGGAAAAGGTACACTTGTAAGATTAGGGGACAAAGTAATAGAATCAATTGAATCAATTTCTACAGGTTCTTTAGGGCTAGATTTAGCTCTTGGAATTGGTGGAATTCCAAGAGGTAGAGTAGTAGAAATATATGGACCAGAGAGTTCTGGTAAAACTACACTTACATTACATGCAATAGCCGAAGCTCAAAAAGCAGGTGGAGTATGTGCATTTATTGATGCTGAGCATGCTTTAGATGTAGGATATGCAAAAAATCTTGGTGTTGATACAGATAACTTACTTGTATCTCAACCTGACTATGGTGAGCAAGCTTTAGAGATACTTGAAACTCTTATAAGAAGTGGAGCTTGTGATTTAATCATAATTGATAGTGTTGCAGCACTTACTCCAAAAGTAGAGATTGATGGTGATATGGATGATATGCAAGTTGGTGTTCAAGCTAGACTTATGTCAAAGGCTTTACGAAAAATAACAGGTCTTTTGCACAAGATGAATACAACAGTAATCTTTATAAACCAAATCCGAATGAAAATTGGTATGACAGGATATGGAAGTCCAGAAACAACAACAGGTGGAAATGCACTTAAGTTTTATTCTTCTATTAGACTGGATATTAGAAGAATTGCAACACTTAAGCAAGGTGAAAATGCAATAGGAAATAGAACAAAAGTAAAAGTAGTAAAAAATAAAGTTGCACCTCCGTTTAAAGTTGTTGAATTTGATATCATGTTTGGAGAAGGTATCTCTAAACTAGGAGAGCTTGTAGATTATGGAGTAAAGATGGACATAGTTGATAAAGCTGGAGCATGGTTCTCATACAAGGACAGTAAAATAGGACAAGGTAAAGAAAATTCAAAAATATTCTTAAGAGACAATCCTGAAATAGCAAATGAAATAGAACAAAAAATTCTTGAAGCGATGGGAGTTGAAGCAGCAGAAAAGAAAAAATAGAAGATTAATAGCTATATTAAATTAAAAGGAAAGTTCTAGTAATTTCCTTTTTTATATTACGATTAATTAAGCCTTATTCATAAGTTATTGTAATATAATTGTCATAAATCTATATTTAAGCAGTAATTAAACTTTTAATTTAAGTCATCTTTTTGGTACTTAAGCATAATTATGTTAGTATATATATAAATAAAATTAAACAAGGATTTAATAAATATGATTTATATAGACAATATTTATGCTGATGAAGTTATGGATAGTAGAGGAAACCCAACAGTTAG
>DQSS01000206.1 GCA_015663165.1 Arcobacter sp.
AAGTTCATACATGCAGCGTCAAAAAAGAAAGGTATTATCATATCTTCCCTCACACATGGAAGCTATGCCAGAACATTTGTCTCAGCTAAAAGAGTTGTAGGTAAAAGCTAATTAGAAACGATACCCTAACTACAGTATAATATTTTATTTTTTTGAATTACAACTAAACAATCTTAAAGATTATATGATAATAGAGGGAAATTAAATAAGAATAGTGGTGGTCGGGGGAGACTCGAACTCTATCCCCATTTCACACATGCCCCTATATATGGCAAACAAAATTATAATAGTTAGCTGTTGGCATACAAATAACTAACAATTTTGGCAGAGTCTGCCAAATTATTTATTGTCCTTCTTTTTGAATGAAACTTTTAATTTCTGCTTCTAAATTATCAATAAGATTATGATAATAAGTTATGCTATCTTTACGTTGTGTATTCCTGTACTTTATAGATTCTTCTGAAAAATATGCAGTTAAGTCATATTTATTTGCTAGCTCAATGACATCTATATCGGGAATGATTCTTAAATCTTTTGTAGACTCAAAGTATACAATTGCTTTTAATGGATATAAGTCCATAATCTGTGATAAGCCATTATCAAAAGTTAAAAAGTATGAAATATAATAATCTGCCTTTTCATTTGGATTGATAGTAAAAGCTCTTTCAAGATGACGTATTAAGCTAAAATCCCAAGCCATATTTTTTAATCTCTCTAATGTCTTTTCATTAATATTAAGTACTTTATTAAAAAAAATAACCTTATCATCTTTACTGTTTAAGTTTTCATAAAACTTTGACGCCACAATTAATTCTCTTCCATAAAGTGTATGCAATTCTGATTGCATAAATTCAATTAGTTGATTAACTTTATATTTGGTAGATTTTTTTGATTGATAAATTAAAATAGTTTTCATAAGAATAATATACATAATTTTTTGTTTATCATTGAAATCATCATAAATAACTTGATACTTACGTGACACTATGGAGTTTGATATAAGGGAAAGTTCATTTTCATAGCTATTATTATTTATAACTTTCATGTTTTTTAGTAAAATAGAGGTTGATGTATCTAAATGAAAAAACCTAATGATATGTTCTATATTACTAATTATTCCATTTGTAGCAATGTCTTTAGATATATTTTCTAGTAGGTATGTAGTATAATCTGTATTAATATTGTTATCGACTAATTTATATAATATTTCTTCAAATACTTTTTCTTGATTAAATCTCTTATTTGTAAAATATCTTTCTATAAAGCTAGAAAATTGTGTATCAAAGGATACACTGTAGTCAATACCAATTATTGATTTTTTATTTTTCGACATATCAGATATGATTTTCTTGTCTATAAACATAAATTTATTATTTAAAAATAAACTTTTAAAATTCTTTTCATAACCATGGAACATAGTACTTGAGGGAAGGTGAGAATCTATATTGGAATCTTGTGTAAAAATTAATTTTCCATTATTCTTTTTAAAAAAATCTTGATGATATGTAGCTATATCTAAGAAATTTTTGGCAGTTTTTGCAAGTTGAAGTTTTTCAGTAATAATATCTATTTCCATATAAATCCTTAAGTTTGAGTTTATATATTTTAAGATAAATAATTTGTTTTCAACAAAAAAAGCTCATATTGACATATTTTTATTATTAACCCTCATCATGATTTAAATCATACGTGACAAAATTATAAATAAATGCTATAATACTGTCACGATAATAGAAAGGATAGTAAATGTCATATATTGAGAAGATAGAACGTAAGATAAAATCACTACATAGTGACACTACTATCCCTTTTACTGATGCTAAGGTAGATGGTGTCTCTACGGATACTTTGCGTAAAGTTTTACATAGGTTACATGATAAAGGCTCTATAAGTATCGTCAAAAGAGGATGTTTTAAAAAAGAAGAACCTTATGCTGAGTTACTCTTTGTCTATGGGTCACTCAAAAAAGGTTTTGATAACCATAACTTACTTAGTCAGTATGCTAAAAGACTTGGTAAGGCACGTACAATAAAGAAGTTTGGTATGTTTGAAGATAGCTTTGGAAACTACCCTTACTTAATACCGACACCACATACAAGAATACACGGTGAACTCTACCAAATAACAAGAAAAGAGCTTATGGATAAACTAGATATCTTTGAAGGTTCTCCAGAGTATTATGAACGTAAAAAGATAGAAGTGAAGTCTCATCATGGCGTAAAGCGAGCCTTTGTGTATATACAGCCACATACTACTGCACCAGAAGACCAAGAGTCACTTAAAGAGTGGAAAGACGATACCCAACATAAAGTCAAGCGTTTAGACGCGTATTTAGAGCGTATGGTAGGTTAAGATAGAATTTACACAAGAGGGAACAACAAAACGATACAAAAGCAATGGTAGTTGTTGCATAGATTATCTTGTACCTACCGTAGAGGATGCATACCAGTATGGCTGTGAGTTTGAGTTTTATGTCAATACAGATATAAATAACTATGCAACTATCATTAGTGACATTACAAAAGAACTATATGCTCTTACAAATGTAGATATCCTTGTAGATACTGTGTCGTTACCTATATCTAAAGATAAAGACCGTTGTATGCAAATAAAGCCAGACATCTCGCTAAATGATACAGGCATAGAGATATCTACTCCCATTTCCACATTAGCCGGTGTAAAGCACTTCATAAAGAACATCTGTCCTATTATCGAAAAATATGGCTACACCAATGAAGAAACAGGTTTCCATATACATATCTCTACTATCAATCAAGATGGTATCAATTTTAACTTTTATAAATACATGTTGCTTTGTAACGAAGCTAAACTACTTTCTTCATGGAAGCCCAGAATGGGCTACAGTCAAAATGTGATGGATATACTTACTAACCATAGTAAAGCTAAGACCAGACAGATAAAAACCAAAAAAGGCACAGTTTGGAACTTAGAAAAAGTAGGCTCTAGTCATGTCGAGATTAAGTCTATGGGTGGGATTGACTATCATAAAGAGGTAAAGAAG
>DQSS01000350.1 GCA_015663165.1 Arcobacter sp.
CTCTTTTTTTGCAGCTGGTGCTGCAGCCTCATATTTTGCACATCCCGTGAAAAGTAGTGCTGCACTAATTGCTAGTGCTCCTAATAACTTAAAACTCATATAAACTCCCTTTATTAAAGATTAGACATCATCTCTGATGCCTTGTGTGTATGTAATTAAATTAATTATGCTCTCTTAGTTTTCCGACTGAGAATAGTATATCAAACAAACTATAAACGACTAATATAACCCCTACAGAACCAATAACTATAAAAATTTCTCCAAGATGTGGAGTTTCATAGTGAAAACTACTAGCTACTGAATAAAAATCATATTTTTCATAACCTGTTCCAAATCTGTCTGTCATTGGGTTTGCATTACCACCATATACAAAAATATATCTTCCAATATATCCACCTATTATTGCAAGTAATGATGATATCACTGTTAAATATGGCTTTCCTTCTCTGATTAAGAGTAAAAAAGGTAAGGCTAAAGTTAATAAAATATATCCACCGAAATACATTGTTTTAAATTCACCGAATAAAATTATAAGAGTCCAATCTTTGTCTACAGCTAAATATGCGAAAACTTCATATAGTGCTAATATTGATATAAAAAATACCATTGCTTTTCTTATAATACTCATAAGTTCTTTATATTGAACCTTATTTCTGTGTACTAAAAATGTAACTATACCCATAACTCCCAATGAAGACACAAATGCAGAGATAATAAAGTAGAACATTAATCCAGGAAACTCAGTCCAAAGATGACGAGCTGTATTCATTGAAAATAGTTTTGCTTGTATATAATACTCTACAAGATCAACACCAATACTCATAATAAGAATAACTAGTGCAAGTCTTCTTGCTAATTCTCTTTTATTTGTCAAAATAAGATATATTTCAAATAGAACAAAAGGGATATAAACACTATATAAAGGTAGCATTAGCCACATACCTGCATTTACATTTGGTGATGTAAACATACTTAACATATTTAAGACATTTAAATCAGTTGCAATTGTAAAAAGTCCTGCAAATACCATAGAGATGCCGGCAACCATAAAAGCAGCTGCAACTTTTTCAACAATATGTAATTTCATTATTTCAGCAAGAGCAACTAAAAAGATAATTCCACTTCCTGTATAAATCATATACATATAATTTACAATGAAAAGCGTCCAAGGTATTTCTCTATTTACTTCACCAACTGTTCCAAAAACAGCTAATCTCATTGCCTCTTTTAATTCAGGATTTGTTGGGTCTAGCCCTGAAGCATGTGCATTTGCTGCTTCACTAAAATATCTTATATCAATAATTTCGTAAATTCCAAACAAAGCAAATCCTAATAAGATATAGCCTATGAACATTACTTTATTGAACAAAAGGTTAAATATATTAACTCTGTTTATTTCAAGACCTAAAATTTCTATCTTATCCATTCTTTACTCCTTGCATCTCTTGCAGCATCATACTTTGCCTTAAATTCATCCCATGTATGAATTTTAGTACTATGTGAAATACTTTGTCTTGCATATGATTCATCATCTGGTACTATATAAAATAATTTAGGAAGGGTACCTGCATCTTCTTTTTGAAAAAAGAATTTTTTTGTTTTTAATAATGCTACGATATCACTATCTTCATCATCTATATCGCCAAAAAGTCTAACTTTTGTTGGGCAAGTTGCTTGACAAGCTGTTGTTCCATATTCATCAATTCTATGATCACAAAAAGTACATTTATCTACTGCTACCATAGTATCATCAACAAATCTTGCATCGTAAGGACAAGCTTCCATACAACCTTTACATAAAATACATTTTGCTGGATCTACTTTTACAATTCCACCCTCAACAAAATGGCTTGCATAGGTAGGACACACACTTACGCAAGGTGCATCTATACAATGGTTACATTGAGAAGGATACAAATTTATATAAGGCTTTCCAAAAATAGTACCTTCGTTTATACCTACCCAAATACGCTGTTTATCTGCTCCAAGTTGAACACCATTTTCTTCTTTACATGCAGTTTCACATGCTTTACAGTTTATACAATTTTGATAATTTAATGCCATTGCATAATTCATAACTACACCTTTCTTATTGATACAATAGTATCATGCATAATCGCACTACCAAAAACTGGTTCAATTCTATCTTCGATTATTTCATTATCACTTGCCCCATTTCTATGTGCAAATGTAAGTCCTGTTGACTTAGCTCCAAATCCGTGTATATAAAATATAGTTTGTGGTACAATTTTAGCTGTTGGATAAGCTTTAATTGTAACTTGACCTATAGGGCTTGTTACTTCTACAACATCACCAAATTTTATACCATAGTTTTCAGCTTCTTTATCATTTATCCAAACATAATTTTCTTTCATCAATTCTAAAAGCATAATATTGTTTTGTGTTCCATTTTGAGTAAATTGTGCATGACGACCACTGATAAACTTGAATTTGCCCTCAGGAACTTTTACATAATCATCATCTTCCCATGTAGGCATAGGAGCTATTCCTTTTTTTGCCATACTTGAAAGTGAACACTCTATTTTAGAACTAGGTGTTGAAAATTTTCTTTTTATTTCAGCTATATCTTTTGGATTAACACAGGTATCCATCTCTTCTTGTTGAGATTCATCTTCAAGCTTTACAACAGTAAAATGTTTGTCATTCTCTGCGTAGTATTTATATGTATTATTATCTAATTTTTCAAAACTTTTTGACATTGTAGGATAAAAAACACCTTTTTCACGAAGTGAATGCCAATCTTCTTCACTATATTTAGCTCTAAACATATGTTCATTGATATGCTCTTGTGACTCTTCAAAAGCATCTGCAAGATTAAAACCGTTTTCTTCATAATAACTCTCTTCAGTATCACCATCTTCAAGTTCTGATAGTTCTTCTTGAACATCTTCATCATACTTCTTTGTTATTTCCCAAAGTGGTTTTGTAAGTTTTTCAGATAAACCTTTCATGATTTCAATAACAGGTTTAGTTTCATACATAGGGTCAATTGTTTTTTGACGTAAAATAATCGCTGGTTCAACTCCAGCAAATGATTTTATTGGGTCTTCTCTCTCCAAGTAAGTACACTCTGGAAGAATAACATCTGCATACATTGCTGTATCACTTGGCATAGTATCAATAACAACAACCAAATCTAACTTTTCTAACATCTTCTTAGTTTTTGCACTATTTGGAACAGAAAGCATAGGGTTTTGTTTATATACAAAAAGTCCTCTTATAGGATAAGGTGTTTTACCTTCTGCTACCATATTTCTCCATGCTATCCAAGAACCACTTCCACCAATAATAGCAGCAGCATCTTTTTCTATACGCTCTTGTGCATTTGCATACATTGGCATGTTAACTTCATGACTTCCTAATGGTAGTTTTTTACCAAAAATAATGCCACCCTTAACATCTATACCACCACCAAGAGCAGTAAAAATTGCTTGCGCACGTCTTAGTTGAAAATCATTCTTTGCAAAAGTTGAACGACGACCTTGATAATATATTGATTGAGGAGCATTAGCCATAAATTCATTGGCTATATTTTTAATATCTTTAGTTGGAATTCCTGTAATTTTTTCTGCCCACTCAGGAGTATATCCACTATCTAAGATATGTTTTTTATACTCTGCAAAGCCATTAAAGTTATTCTCTACATAAGTTCTATTATATGTTTGAGTAAGTAGGACTTGATAAGTAAGTGCTAAAACAAAAGCTAAATCAGTACCTGGTTTAATTGCAAG
>DQSS01000365.1 GCA_015663165.1 Arcobacter sp.
TGGTACTAAGATAATATACACACTAAAAAGATAACAAGTACGAGGAGACCAATAATTTACCCTAGCGGGAAAATTATCGCTCACGACGACCGTTAGTAGTAGGAGATTAAATGGAAATTGATAAAATCATCGCAAGTGTTGGCTGGTCACAAAGTGTATTACTCATAGCACTAGTTGCTATTTTTATATTTAGAAAAGAAATTGCAGAAAAAATAACAAAAATAAAGTATAATGTCCCTATAAATTCAAACCAATTAATTCAATATTCTCATTGCAAATGTAATTAAAATATAGATATTTCAAAATTACAAAATAAATGGTTAAGTCCATTGGGTGACCAGTATACGCTTGAAGAGATGGTAGAAGACTACCCAATACACTTTAAAAACATTTGGGGCAAATTAAAGAATTGATAAATATATAATTTTTGCACTTTATGCCTTTTTTAGATATAATCGCGATATATCAATAAACAAGGCAAAAAAATATGGTTAAAATAGTAAATCTAAAGAAGACTTTTGGTTCAAGAACATTATTTCAAGAAATAAATTTATCACTTGATATAGGGAAGAGATATGGTCTTATTGGTGCAAATGGTGCTGGTAAAACAACTTTTCTTAATATGTTATCAGGAAAAGAAGAGATAACTGAAGGTGAAGTAAATGTTCAAAATGGTAAAAAAGTTGGTGTTTTAAGTCAAAATCAATTTGAATTTGATGACTATTCTCTTATGGACACTGTACTTATGGGTAACAAAAGACTATATGATGCTATTAAGAAAAAAGAAGAATTATATCTTGTAGAATATACAGATGCTATTGGTGAAGAGCTTGGTGAGTTAGAGATTATTTGTTGTGAAGAAGATCCTACTTATGAGTATGATGTAAAGATTACTAAAATTCTTGAATCTTTAGGATTCCCTTCATCTAAACATGAAAACTTAATGAGTACACTTACAGGTGGAGATAAGTTCAAGGTATTACTTGCTCAAGTTTTATACCCTAGACCTGATGTATTATTCCTAGATGAGCCTACAAACAACCTTGACATTCAAACTATTTCTTGGCTTGAAAATCAACTAAAGCACCATGAAGGTACTCTTGTAGTTATCTCACATGATAGACACTTCTTAAATGCAGTATGTACACATATTCTTGATGTCGATTTTAAAAAGATTAGAGAGTTTACTGGTACTTATGATGATTGGTATATTGCTTCTACTGTTATAGCTAAGCAAGCTCAAACTGATTTTGATAAGAAACAAAAAGAGAAAGATGAGCTTGAAGCGTTTGTTAGAAGATTTAGTGCAAATGCTTCTAAAGCTAAGCAAGCTACATCAAGACAGAAAAAACTTGATAAGTTAGATATAGAAGCTATATCTGTATCTTCTAGAAGAGAGCCTTCTATTGTATTTAAACAAGAAAAGCCTATTGCTAAAGAGATTTTAGAGCTTGTGAATGTTTCTAAATCTTTTGATGGAAAAGTTGTACTTAAAGACATCAACTTAATGATGGACAAAAAAGATAGAATTGCACTTATTGGAGCAAATGGTGTTGGTAAAACAACTCTTTGTGAAATACTAATGGAAAATTTGAAGCCTGATGAGGGTGAAGTAAAATGGGGTGCAACTGTAAATATTTCTTATTTCCCACAAAATACTACTGATTTAATTCATGGAGATATTATACTTTATGATTGGTTAAGAGATTTTAATAGAGAAGCTGATATTGCTGAAATAAGAAGCTGTTTAGGTAGAATGTTATTCAACGGTGAAGAGCAAGAAAAATCTATCAAAAACTGTTCAGGTGGTGAAAAACACAGAATGATGTTAAGTAAAATAATGCTAGAAAAAAGAAACTTCTTACTTTTAGATGAGCCTACAAATCACCTTGACTTAGAAGCTATTATTGCTATGGGTGAAGGACTTTTAGCTTATGAAGGTAGTATTATATGTGTATCTCACGATAGAGAATTACTTGATGTATTCGCAAATAGAATTATCGAAATTCAAGAAGATGGTACAATTGTTGACTTTGAAGGTACTTATGAAGAGTATATTGTATTTAGAGAAAGCAAAAAATAATAAAGAGTAACTATGACAAAAAGTACTTTTTTTTTATTATTAGTTTTATTAGCAGTTGTATTTGCATTTAGAGATAAAATTCTAGGATACGATAAACAGACAAGTAGTATGTTTAAAAGTGTCATAAATTATATTTTTGCATTTGCTTTAGTTGTTTTAATAGTACTTGGGTTTCTTATAGTACCAAATACAAAAACAACTTTCTCAAATACGAGTGATGCATATAATGATATGAGAGAATCTCCAGCAAATAAAAGACCTCATAAATATTTTGATATAAATACTTACGAATAAAAGGAAAACTATGAATTTTAAAAGATTTAGAAGAAAAAGAGTAAATCCAACTCTACGAAATTTAGTTGCAGAAACAACACTAACAAGTAATGATTTTATATACCCTCTTTTTGTAAGAGAAGGTAAAGAAATAAAAACTGAAATTTCATCTATGCCTGGTGTATTTCAGATGTCGATTGATGAGATTGTAAAAGAATGTGCATATATCAGAACTATTGGTTTAAATAGTATCATACTATTTGCTATACCTGATGTAAAAGATTCTATTGGCAGTGAGTGTTTATGCGATGAAAGTATCATATCAAGAACAATAAGAGCTGTAAAATCCGAATTTCCAGATATGTTTGTAGTAACTGATCTTTGTTTTTGTGAATATACCGACCATGGACACTGTGGGATTTTAGATGAAAACTCAACTGTAAACAATGATGCAACTTTAGAGTTATCGCAACAACAAGCCTTAGTTCATGCAAAAGCTGGTGTTGATATGATTGCTCCTAGTGGTATGATGGATGGTATTATTGAAGCACTTAGAACTGCTCTAGATGAAAATGGATATGAAAACTTACCAATCATGGCATATAGTACAAAGTTTGCTAGTGCTTATTATGGACCATTTAGAGATGTTGCTGAATCTACACCTTCTAAAGGTGATAGAAAGATGTATCAAATGGATCCATCAAATAGACTTGAAGCTATAGAAGAATCTCTTGAAGATGAAAGACAAGGTGCAGATATACTTATGGTAAAACCAGCACTTTCTTATCTTGATATAATAAGAGACATAAAAAACAATACAAACCTACCACTTGCAGTATATAATGTAAGTGGAGAGTATGCAATGCTTAAAAATGCAGGGGCAGCTGGACTTATTGATTATGAAAGAGTTATGATGGAAACACTTCTTAGCTTTAAGAGAGCTGGAGCAAGTATAATCATATCTTACCATGCAAAAGAAGCTTGTGAGTTACTAAACAACTAATGAAAAACTTCACTATATTTGGAAACCCAGTATCACACTCCAAATCTCCACAAATGCATAATGCAGGATTTGAGTATTTAAACATAGATGCACTATATGGTAAAACTCATTTAGAAGATGGAAGCACTATAAAAGATGTATTTTTACAAAATAACATAAGTGGTGCAAATATAACTGTTCCACATAAAGAGTATGCTTTTAAAAATGCAGATGAAGTAGATAGCTTCGCACAACAAATTGGTGCAGTAAATACATATATAAACAACAATGGAAAAGTAAAAGCATACAATACAGATGCTCCAGGATTTTATAAAGCAATTGAAGAGTTTAAAGATGTAAAATCAGTACTACTACTAGGTGCAGGTGGAACAGCAAAAGCTATTGCCGTTGTATTAAGAGAACATAATATAAAAGTAACAGTACTAAATAGAAGTCAAAATTCAAGAGAATTTTTTACAAATTTGGGATGTTTGTTTCATGATTGGGATAGTATGAGACTAATTTTTTCAGGTGGTGGTACTATTTTAAACTATGACTTAGTTGTAAATAGCACAAGTGCTGGCCTAAAAGATGATTTATACCCTGCTCCATTAGAAGTACTAACTTCAATAGTAGAAAATACAAAGTATGCATTTGACTGTATATATGGAAAATCAACACCATTTTTACAACTTGCTAGTAAAAATAATATCTCATTTAAAGATGGTGAAGACATGCTTTTATACCAA
>DQSS01000340.1 GCA_015663165.1 Arcobacter sp.
AGTATTTTAATCAAATTTGACTCCATGTTCTATTATGAGTAGATAGTAGCATCATTTGGATTAAACACATAAACACTAACATTTTGCTAACGTTTAAGTTGTATACTTTGGGCATGTTATTAAATACTCAACAATAAAGGAGCATGATGGTAAAATTTATACTTGTTGCTATATCGGTTATCCTCATTGGTCTTGTATCCTATACATACACAGGCAATATAAATGATACCAATATTAAGACAGCAGTAATAGAAAATGAGATTTCTCTTTCTGAAAAAAAACCTGTTGAAATAAGGGAACTTAAAATTACTAAGAAAGAAACTGAAGTAGCAAAAAAGAAAGTCAAGCAAGCAACAAGAGTAAAAGTTAATGACTCTTCCGTACTAGAAGCTGACATAAATACAGATCTTACGAAAGAAGAGATTATGGATAGGACTATTCTAAATAATATGAATAATGCTATAGAAAGGCAATCTCTCCCAAATCAAAAAGAGATGTTAGAAATAATAATTGAAGATTCTAAAGAATCAACTAATTAAAATTAAAGGAAATAAAATGAAAAAATTAATAATGGGAGCTTTAGCTCTAGGTATGATAGCTACGAGTTCTTATGCTGGATGTAGTGCGACAAAATGTATTGGGAAAATTGATAAACTGTACATGACAGCTAATGGTACTTTATATGTTGGTACGGATGGTGATGAATCAGCACTAAATTGTACTTCGCCTAGTAACGCTTATATGTCATTAGCAGAAGGTGACGTAGGTAAGAATGCAATGTATTCACTTCTTTTAACTGCACAAACTACAGATAAACCTGTAACTATTAGAATACAAGAAGGTAGTCCTGATTGTAGAGTTCTATACGTAACGGCAAATTAAGAATGCAAATGCTTGTGCAATTTGCACAAGCATCTAAAGTAACAGATAAAATACAGCTATCTCAACCTAAAAAATTAAGTCTCTAATTTTGAGCTATTTTACTCTAAAGTTTCCTCCCACAAATAACCCCCATCAAAGCCCACTGTAATTCAAATTTAAGATAGATTATAGTTTGTTATCCAAAGAAAAAAGTTTAATGTTCCAAGCAAATTTAAATATATTTAGTTATAATTATTTAATTTTAATATAAATAGAGATTGTAAATGAAAAAAATACTTATCGTTTTTGGCACACGCCCTGAAGCCATTAAAATGGCTCCTCTGGTTAAAGAGTTTCAACAAAATTCAGATATTTTTGAAACAAAAGTATGTGTAACAGCACAACACCGTGAAATGCTTGACCAAGTACTTGACCTTTTTGAGATTATTCCAGAGTATGACCTTAATATCATGAAGTCTGGGCAGGATCTTTATGATGTAACTTCAAATGTCCTTCTTGGTATGAAGTCTGTATTGACTGACTTTAAGCCTGATGTTGTTTTTGTGCATGGTGATACCTCTACAACATTTTCAGCATCATTAGCAGCTTTTTATCAGCAGATAAAAGTAGCACATATTGAGGCAGGTCTTAGAACAGGAGATATTTATTCTCCCTGGCCAGAAGAAGCAAACCGTCAACTTACAACGCAAATTACAGCATACCATTTTGCACCTACATCTACATCACGAGAAAACTTACTTAGAGAAAATATTAATACGAACACTATTGTTGTTACAGGAAATACAGTAATAGACGCATTGTTTTTAGCTTTAGAGAAAATCAAATCAAACAGGCAACTTGAAGTTGATATTGTTGATCATCTAGCAACACTTGATTATGAATTAAAAGTAGATAAAAAGATTATCTTGGTTACTGGACACAGAAGAGAAAACCACGGTCAAGGTTTTATAAATATTTGTACAGCACTTAAAGAGATAGCTCTTGCAAATCCAACTTTTGATATAGTGTATCCTGTACACTTAAACCCCAATGTTCAAAAACCTGTTAAAGAGTTACTTTCTAATGTAGCCAATATTCATCTTATAGAGCCACTACAATATGAACAATTTATCTACATGATGGACAAGTCTTACTTTATCATCACGGACAGTGGTGGAGTACAAGAAGAAGCTCCATCTCTAGGTAAGCCAGTACTTGTTATGCGTGACACAACAGAACGTCCAGAAGCACTAGAAGCTGGTACAGTGAAACTTGTAGGCACAGATACAGAACTCATCATCAAAGAAGCACAAGAGCTTATAGACGATGAACAAGCATACGCTTATATGAGCAAAGCCTCTAATCCTTATGGTGCTGGGTATGCTTGTGAGAAAGTAATTAATTATATGAGGGAACAAAATTAATGCAAGATAAAAAGATATGTGTCATAGGTCTGGGGTACATCGGTCTACCAACAGCTGCACTTTTAGCAAATAGAGGTTATGATGTTCATGGTGTGGATGTGGTTCAGAGTACAGTAGATATCATAAATCGTGGTGAGACACATATAGTAGAACCAGAACTTGATACTTTTGTAAAAGCAGCTGTAAATAGTGGTAAACTAAAAGCTGATTTAAAACCTTGTGAAGCAGAAGTGTTCATACTTGCTGTTCCTACCCCTTTTCATGAAGGTTTTGTACCCAATATTGACTATATCGTAAGTGCCACAAAAGCCATAGCACCCTATGTAAAAGAAAATGATATCGTCATACTAGAGTCTACTTCTCCCGTAGGAACAACCAATAAAGTGGAAGAAGTGCTAAAAGAAAATGGTGTAGATACTTCTATTATTTTCATAGCTCACTGTCCTGAAAGAGTACTCCCTGGACAAATCATGAGAGAACTTGTAGAAAATGACCGTATTGTAGGGGGAACTACTCCAGAAGCCACTCAGAAAACAGTTGAGTTTTACAATACTTTTGTAAGTGGTGAAGTTTTAAGTACCGATGCAAGAACAGCAGAGATGGCAAAACTGACTGAAAATAGTTTTAGAGATACAAATATAGCATTTGCCAATGAGCTTAGTATGCTTTGTGATAAGTTCGAAATAGATGTATGGGAACTCATAAAACTTACAAATAGACACCCAAGAGTAAATGTACTACAGCCAGGTGCTGGAGTAGGTGGACACTGTATTGCTGTAGACCCTTGGTTTATCGTTCATGCTGCTAAAGAAAGTAATATAGATGCAAAGATGATTCGTTCGGCGAGAGAGGTCAATACTTACAAAACAGAATGGGCAATAGAAAAAATAAAAAATGAAACTCTTAGGTTTGAAACTGAAAATGGACGAAAAGCAAAAGTGGCATGTATGGGTCTTGCTTTTAAACCAGACATCGATGACCTTAGAGAGTCTCCTGCACTTTATATTACAAGAAGACTTATGGCAGATGGTCTTAACGTGTTAGCTGTTGAGCCAAATATTTCTGAACATCAAGAGTTTGATATTGTCAGCTATAGTGATGCCATTAAACAAGCCGATGTCGTTACTTTTCTTGTGGGACATAAAGAGTTTAAAAATTTAAATATAAAGACAGAACTTGACTTTTGTGGGGTATTACGTTGATACAACGAGTTAAAAAGTTCATAAGTGATATTTATCAGAAAAGAGAAATATTATTTGAACTAGCTGAAAGAGACTTTCAGAAACAATATACAGGGTCATATTTGGGATTTGTATGGGTATATCTTCAACCATTACTTTTTATAAGCATAATGTATATTGTTTTTACTTCCGGTCTTAAAACAGGTGCTAGTAGTGATGGCACACCATTTGTGGTATACCTTATTACAGGCATAGTGGCATGGTTTTATATTGCTGAGAATCTAAATGCTATTACCAGTATCATTATACAACATACATTTTTATTGAAAAAAGTAGATTTTCGTTTAAGTTTATTACCCATAGTTAAGCTTATGAGCTCTTTTGTACCTCATATGTTTTTACTATTTGTCTCTTTAGTTATTGCATACATAAATGATATCTCACTTACTATACATGTGTTACAACTTATATATTATTATTTTTCCATGGTGGCACTATTGTTGGGCATTGGGTGGCTGACATCCTCGAGTAGAGTATTTGTCTCTGATGTATCAAAGTTTATTTCCCTTATAACTACATTTGGGTTTTGGCTTACACCCATATTTTGGGATATTCAACGAATACCAGAAAAATATCATTGGATTGTTAATCTAAACCCTGCCCTGTACATTGTCCAAGGTTATAGAGATTCTATTATTACGCATACTTGGTTCTGGGAAAAGCCTTACGAGACATTGTATTTTTGGTCTTTTACTATTTGTACATTACTATTGGGTATTACAGTTTTTAGACGATTGCATCCACATTTTGCAGAGGTAGTATAGTGAATTCAGATATAGTCATCTCATTAAAAAATGTCTCAAAATACTATAAACTATATGATGACCCTAAATATAGACTAAGGGAAGCATTGAGCTTATCGGGAAAAAAGTTTCATCAAAAGTTCTATGCTACAAATAATCTTAGTCTTGATATAAAAAAGGGAGAAATACTTGGTATAGTTGGTAAAAATGGAAGTGGAAAATCAACACTTTTAAAGCTTATAACGAGTGTATTGTCTCCAGATGAGGGATTCATAGAAATAAATGGGAAAATCTCAGCACTTTTGGAACTAGGCTCAGGTTTTAACCCTGAATTTACAGGTTTCCAAAATATCTCTTTTTATGGAGCAATCTTAGGCTTTACGAAAAAAGAGATGAATGAGAAGATAGATGATATTATTGCTTTTGCAGATATAGGTACATTCATGAATCAAGCACTAAAAACATACTCAAGCGGTATGAAAGCTCGTCTTGCTTTTTCGGTGGCAGTACACATAGAACCAGAAATTTTGATACTTGATGAAGTATTATCTGTAGGAGATATACATTTTAAAAGAAAAGCATATAATAAAATGCAAACATTTTTTGAAAGTGGTAAGACCATTATATATGTTTCTCATAGTTCAGGGGAAATAAATCGTTTATGTACTAGAGCTATTATGCTTCATAATGGAGAGATACTGATGGATGGGGAACCTAAAGAAGTTACAAAGTATTATGAAAAGTACCTTTTTGCAAAAGATGAAAATAAGCAGAATATAGTAAATGAAATTAAAAACTATAGCAAAGATATTACTACTATAGATGAAAGAAACAATAAGCACGTAAAAGCTTTTACCAAAAATAAATCTTTACTTAAGGCATATTATATACCAAATTTTATATCAAAGAGTAAGATAGAATATGACGATACAGATGTAGAAATTAATGATGTCCAGTTAAAAACTTTAAACGGGAAAAAAGTTAATGTCCTTATTACAAATGAAGAGTATATCTTTTCCCATAAGCTTTTGTTTAAAAAGAAATATAAAAATATATACTTGGGCATGCAAGTCATGACAGAAAAAGGTGTATTGATTAGTGGTTCAGCATTTCAGGAATCTACTTCCGAAATAAAAGTTGAAGAAACTCTAGAGATACAATGGAAGTTTAATTGTTCTATGAATTGTGGACATTATTTTTTCAATATTGCTATTACTGATAGTAAAAAAAATTATATAAATAAGTTAGTAGATGCTTATATGATAAAGGTATTATCAAACTATGAACTAGAAAATGGCATGGTTTATTTACAGCAAGGTAAACCAAAAATTATAAGAAATAAAATGCAGGAGCGCATATAAATGAAAGATATAGAAATTATGAGTCGTGAATCATTTCACAAAAATGAAAAACAAATGGCAAAAAACTTTTGGTCTAATTTAGAATTTAAAGGTTATGAAGTAGAAAAACCATGGTCTAAATTTATTGCAGAAAAAGTTTTAAAATATAATGCTAATACAGTATTTGAATTTGGCTGTAATGTAGGAAAAAATCTTTTAGAAATTCAAAAAAGTGATTCAAATATAAAAGTATATGGAATCGATATAAACTGTGAGGCAATAAGCTATTCAAAAAATAAACATAATCTAAATGTTAGTTGCTTGGATGAAAAAATATTTGATGTTATTCCTGATGATACTTATGATGTTTCATATACAGTTTCAGTACTTGATCACGTTCCTTATCCAGAAAAGATACTTACTCAATTATTGAGAATCTCTAAAAAAAGTGTATTACTATTAGAACCTTGGACAGGAGAAGAAGGAAAAGTTATCAAAAATTTCAACTTACAAAGTCAAGATATTATTGATACGACACCTTACTCTTATTCTTGGGATTATAAGAGTATGATGTCAAAATATTTTTCTGACTGGAACCTATCAATAGAAGAGTATAAGCTAGAATCTAACCTTGGTAGGTTTTATTATCTATATGAAATAAGTGCCAAAAAGAAATAAAGAAATATATTAATTATTTCTAATTCAATTAATACAGGGAAACAAATGAAGACACAAGTAAAAACTAATGAATTGGAAATTGACATACATGACCGTGTTGCTGAAGCCTATTATGGAGAATTGGGTGAAAAAATGCAAGAAGAGACACAAGAAAGAATGCACTGGATACGTGATAATGTTATAGGTAATAATATTTTAGATGTAGGATGTAGTCAAGGGATAGGTCCTATACTACTTGGTAAAATCGGTAAAGAAGTTACAGGGGTAGATATTAGCCAAAAAGCTGTAGATGAAGCAAATGAGGCATTGTCAAAAGAAGATTCTAACGTAAGAAATAATGTAAATTTCATCAAGAGTGACTTTTTAGAGTATGATGCAAAAAAAGAAAAATTTGATACTATCACAATAACAGAAGTCCTTGAACACCTTTATATACCTGATGAGTTTATTTCTAAAACTTATGATTTACTGGAGGACAAAGGTACTATTATTGTTACAGTTCCCTTTGCTATAAATGATTTTCCTGATCATAAAAAAACGTATTACTATCATGACTTGTATCAAATGATTTATAGATATTTTGATATTAAAAAAACAACTTTTTTTGGTAGATGGATAGGTTTTATTGGAGAAAAAAGGCCGCTTAAAATATCCTCAGCTAAGTCAATTGACTTAGCTGTATTGCAGGAAATTGAATATCACTTTTATAAAATTGACCGTGAACAAAATGACATGAATACTAAATATCTTACTCAACTTAATAATGCCAATGAAAAATATAGAAATTCTTACAAAATTATTGAGACTCAAAAAAAACAAATAGAAAAAGCCAATGAAAAATATAGAAATTCTTGCAAAATTATTGAGACTCAAAAAAAACAAATAGAAAAAGCCAATGAAAAACACATAGAACTGTCCTCAGCTATAGCAGATAAAGATTCTTCGATAGTAAAAATCAAAAATCAAATTACTACAATAAGAAAAAATTTAATCATTGCCGAACAGTACAAAAAAAAGGTTGCTGAATATCATGTATCTGCATCATATCAACTTGGATATTTACTAATACACAATACTCGCTCTATAAAGGATATATTAAGTTTACCTAAAAGACTTATGGACATTAAATCACAAAAAAAATCTAAAAAATCTAAAAAATCTAAAAAACATATCAAACTAAAATCATTTCAAACTAATAAAAATATATCTGAATTAAAGATAGCCTGTATTATGGATCCTTTTACCTATAGCTCATATTCAAAAGAGGCTGTTTTTCAACAGCTAACGCCAACTAATTGGGAAAATGAATTAAAAGATTTTTTACCAGATTTACTTTTTATTGAGTCTGCATGGCGAGGTAAAGATGAATTGTGGTGGAATACTGTAGGTAAAAAATGTGATGAGCTTATTGAAATTGTAAACTTCTGCAATAAACACAAAATACCAACTGCTTTTTGGAATAAAGAAGACCCTGTACACTTTAATACTTTTATAAATACGGCTACTATATTTGATTTCATTTTTACAACTGATATAGATATGATTAAAAAATATCAAACTGTATTAGAGCATAATCGAGTATTCCTTTTACCATTTGCATGTCAACCGAAAGTAAACAATCCAATTGAAAAATATAAGAGAAAGGATGCTTTTTGTTTTGCTGGAGCATATTATGTTAATTACCCAGATCGGACAAAAGATCTTGATGAATTTATGCTCTACCTTCCTAATCAGAAACCAGTAGAAATATATGATAGAAATTATGGTAAAGATGACATTAACTATATGTTTCCAAAAGAATTTAATTCTTTTATTGTAGGCACTTTGCCTTTTGATGAAATAGACAAAGCATACAAAGGATATAACTACGCTATAAACCTAAACTCTGTTAAATATTCACAAAGTATGTTTGCAAGAAGAGTTTTTGAAGTACTTGCATCTAACACAATAACGATTAGCAATTATTCTAAGGCGGTCAGATTACTATTTGGTGACTTGGTTATTACCTCAGATAATGGTGAAGAAATAGTTGGAAGAGTCAAAAGTTTAGTCAAAGATACTGTATCATTAAAAAAACATAAACTTATTGCTCTTCGTAAAGTATTGTCAGAACATACATATAAGGACAGACTAAACTTATTAGTATCCAAAGTGTTTAATAGAGATATTCAGAATACATTACCTTCTATTTTGATGATTTGTTTTGCCAAAGATAAAGATATGTATAATAAATATTTAGAAGATTTTGATAAACAGTATTATACCAATAAAAAACTTATTGTAATAAAAGAAAATTTTCAAATAGATGAAAAAAAGGAAAATATCCTAATTCTAGATAGTAGTAAGGTCAAGAATAAAAAAATTTCTGAACTAAATTTAAATGTAGATTATATATCTCTTATAAATATTAATGACTATTATGGGAGAAACTATCTTACAGATTTAGCTTTAGCAACTTATTATTTTGATGGTACTTTTATTGGAAAAGGCTCTTACTATACAGCAGACGTAGATCATAATTTAATACTAGTGTCAAATATCAACTCTTATAGTATTACAAAATCTTTATCATTATATTCCTCTATAATTAAAACAAAAGAAATATTAGAAATAAAAATAGACCAACTTAGTTCTGTATCTGAAAGCAACGATATTAATAGTTCTGAATGTCTAAGCATTGATGAATTTAATTATTGTAAAAATGGATCAAACTTGACTTTCGAAAAAATAGATGAAATTGAAGTAGACAAGATTAATCACGATGGAATATCTATAAATAAACTGAATAAGTTTTCAGAAAAGAATCAATATAGTTTCCATGACAACTCTTTTGAGACAGAAAATATATCTAGTAGCATACTTACAGGATCGATCCATAAACTTAAACATTCTCATGTTGTTTTCGGGAAAAGTAAAAAAGGTATTACAATCAGTTCTACTATGTCCTCAGATAAACATCAAAACATATATAATCCTGATATGTTTAATATTGATGATATGAAATTTAAAGATCATCAAAAGGTTTATTTAAATATTTCAGTGGGGCTTGACATTATGTTGATAGTTGTTTTTAGTGATAAAAACAAAAAAAAGATTTCTCATCAAAGTATAATGGCAAATAAAAATGATGAACTACTTACTCCAAAGGGTACAAAATGGATACATTTTGGTTTCCGTATTAAAGGTTCGGGAGTTGCCACTCTTAATGCACTGGAATTAACCCATAGAGTACTAAATACATCTCCTATAATAGGTCAATCTAAACATCTTATACTTACAAACATATATCCTTCTTATGATGATTTATATCGTAATGGATTTGTACACAGTAGAGTTAAAGCTTATCAAAAAAAGGGCATTATTGTAGATGTTTTTTCTTTGGAAAAAAATCCAGTTTCTTTATATCGTGAATTTAACAATATTGATGTTATTAGCGGTTCAGTTTTAGAATTGGATAACCTCCTAAAGAATAATACTTACACAAGTATTTTGGTACATTTTCTTGATGAATCTATGTGGGGTATTATTGAAAAGCACATCAATAAAACAAAAGTTTATGTATGGGTACATGGAGCAGAAATACAACCATGGCATAGAAGAAAGTTTAATTACACAACACACGAAGCATTAGAAAAAGCAAAAATTATAAGTGCAAAAAGAGATACATTTTGGACATCAATTTTAAAAGAACCTCATCAAAACTTAAAACTCATTTTTGTTTCTCAATACTTTGCTGAAGAAGTTCAAGAAGACCTTAAATTAAGTATACCTGCTAAAAACATGACAGTTATTCATAACTATATCAATACTGACCTCTTTGATTTTATACATAAAGATATAGAACAACGTAAAAAAATTCTATCTATCCGTCCTTATGCAAGTCATAAGTATGCTAATGACTTAAGTGTAAAAGCCATTTTAGAGTTATCTAAAAAACCTTACTTTAAAAATCTTCAATTTACAATGATAGGAGATGGTGTACTTTTTGATGAAACACTTGAACCACTAAGACAATTTGACAATGTAACTATTGAAAAGCGATTTTTGTCTCAATCAGAGATTGCATCTTTACATAAGGAATATGGTCTATTTTTAACACCTACGAGAATGGATGCACAAGGAGTATCTAGAGATGAAGCTATGTCATCTGGGCTTATACCTATTACAAACGCTATCACCGCCATACCAGAGTTTGTAGATGATAACTGTGGTATTTTAGCCAAGGATAATGATGTTCTAGGGCTTTCGGAAGGAATTGCTAGAATATATGAAAACCCTGACTTATTTCAAGAAATGTCAGAAGCTTCAGCAAATAGAGTACGAAATCAATGTGGATTTGAGCATACTATCCAAAAAGAAATAGATCTTTTTACTAGTAAAGAAAAAATTATGATATTTGGGAGTTGTGTCTCTAGAGATATATTTAATATTCCAAATGATTTCATATTAACCAAGTACTATGCTAGGTCATCATTTGCCAGTATCTTTCAAGCCCCTTTTCTAAACCTAAGTATAACCGATAATTTAAAGTCTGATTTTCAAAAAAATATTGTTAAAGCAGATATGTCAAAAGAAATATTAATAGAATTTGATAAAGGAGATTTTGATATTTTATTACTTGATTTTATAGATGAAAGATTTAATCTTTTTTCTATTGACAATACGGTATTCACATTATCTAATGAAGCTATAAGTACTAGCATAGAACAAAAATATCCAAACCATACTCTTATAAAAAGTGGGAATGGTGAGTTTATGAAGCTTTGGCAAGAAGGTTGGGATGAATTTGTAAGCACAATGAAAAAATCAGGGCAATTACATAAAGTTATTTTAAATAAAGTCTATTGGTCAAAAGAAACTCTTTCAGGAGAAGACTATGCAGCAACATACACAAACGAAAAAATAGATTACATGAATAGCTATTTAGATAGATTGTATGTCATAGCAGAAAAATCTATTTTACCAGAAAACATTATGAGTTTTAAAAAAGATTTAATGTTGGGTGCAGATAAACATCAATGGGGGAAATCACCTTTTCATTATATTGATGACTATTATCAATATGCACTAAAATTTTTACAGTTCGAAAGGTAGGCGCATAAACAATGATTTTACACCCAAATATAAAGTACAGAAGTGATATTGATGGACTTCGTGCTTTAGCTGTCTTAAGCGTCATTCTCTATCATATCAATGAAGAATGGATACCTGGTGGATTTTTAGGTGTCGATATATTTTTTGTAATTTCAGGTTATCTAATTACTCTTATTCTAATTAAAGAAGTAGAATTAACAAATAAAATAAATATTGTTAATTTTTATAAGCGTCGTATAAAACGTATAATTCCTGCCTTATTATTTGTTTTGATACCAACTTTTATAATAGGTTTTTTATTATTTACACCAAGTGACCTTTTAGCACTTTCTAAGTCCATGATTTGGTCATTTTTTTCAGCTGCTAATATTTACTTTTTTTCATCCATTGATACTGGCTATTTTGCTACAGGAAGTAGCGAAATTCCTCTTTTGCATCTCTGGTCATTAGGTGTAGAAGAACAATTCTATATCTTGTGGCCATTTGTTGTATTATTCTTATTACGATATATTTCTTCTTCTAAAAAAAAACTTATACTTGTAGGTGTTTTATTTGTTTCTTCTTTAATTTGGGCACAGCTTACTATTGTTAGTAATCATTCCTTTGCCTACTATTTACTACCAACTCGTTCTTGGGAACTCTTTGCTGGATCTTTTGCTGCCCTGTTAGTTCATTCTGGACTACAAACAAAAAAACTCGTAAATGAACTCATGGCACTTATTGGCTTAGTTGCTATTATATTAAGTCTAATCTTTATATCTGAGTCTGATCCTGTCCCAGGTACAGCATCCCTACCTGCAATTTTAGGATCAACTCTTTTGATTTTATCAGGTGTAAAACAAAAAACATATATTGGACGTATTTTATCTCTTAAAATATTTGTGGCTATAGGTCTTGTATCTTATTCTGCTTACCTATGGCATTGGCCGATTTTGGCTTTCTTAAGATACTCACTAATTGACATAGACTTAACAGTTTCTATTTTGGTGATTATTATTACATTTATTTTGGCAACTATAAGTTATTTTTTTATAGAGTCACCATTACGTAGAAATGATACTAGTACCAGAAAGGTATTTCTTTTCTACTTTATAATACCTACTCTAGTGATAGTATCTTCATCGGTTATTATTCAGCAGGCAATAAAGCATAAAAGCGATTGGATTTATCCTTGGGAAGCACTTGATGTAATTAAGTCTAATATACTTCCATCAAGCTCCAATTCAAGTAGTTGTCATTTTAAAAATTCATTAACTATCTACAATCAAAAACATTGTATTTATCCAGAAAATATAGCTAAAGCAAATGTATTTCTAATTGGTGACTCTAATGCAGCACATTATCTTGAAATGCTGAAGGTAATTGCAAATAATCGTGGGTTTAGTATACGTAATGCAACAAGATACGCTTGTCCTTTAATTTTTAATGGGGAAATTGATTGGATTGCAGTAAATAAAAGAAAAGGATGTTCTTTATATAGGCATACTGTATTTAACGAAGCCATCAAGTATGACACTGTTATTATTGGCCTTAGTTGGAATTATTATTATGCAAAAAAAGGATTCAAAGAAAGATTCAAAGAGTCTATTTTAAGGTTATCAAAAAATGTTAAAAACATTATTATCTTAGGTAAAATACCTGTATTTTCTACATACGATAAAGAGTGTGAATCTAAAGAAATTCGTATAAGCCATTTGAACTGTTCTGATAGATTTGATAATCTACAAAAAGTTACTAACCATAACAAATATCTACAAGGTATTGCACTAAACCATAAAAATATTGAATATATGGATATAGACAATCAAGTATGTAAAGAAGGAATTTGCTCCCCTTACCTTGATGGCGAACCCGTGTATTATGATGGCGGTCATCTTAGCATAAGAGGATCCAGGATAATAGGACAAAAAATGATAGAAAATAATGATTCTATGCTACATGTTTTTAAGCACTTGAAAAATATGAAACAAAATTATATTAGTCCAGTTGTGACTATTGATACTGATAAAGATTCTGTTACATGTATTATAAATCCTAAGAAAGCTAATGTGCTGGTTGCGTTTTACTTATATAAAGATGATAAACGAATAGATACACAATGGTATAGTAGTGACTTTAGCTATAAGATTGACAAGAAAAAGTATGGAAAAGGCAAATATAGAATAAGGTACTTTGTCATTAGTGCAAACTCAAGCAATCCGTCAAAGGCAAAAAAACTTATTTCTGGATATTCGAAATACATCATACTGAAAAATAACTATGAACTATAACTCTTTATTTTTAAAATAATCATACAATTTTTTCTATTTAATTTCAAAAAATGTATTTCAGATTTAAATTTTTTTATGGGTGTGGAAAGGCGACTATCTACAAAAATTATTAAGTTTACACAGAATTATTAAGTTTACACAGCTTGAATTTAGCTATACTAGCATATAAAATCATATCAAAGGGAATATAAATGAAATCAAAACTTACTATACTGATAACACTCTTTTTAGTGTTGTCAACTACGGTTTTTGCTTTAGACAAGGAGGTTGTTTCAATTAC
>DQSS01000387.1 GCA_015663165.1 Arcobacter sp.
CGATATAAAGATTTAGTGCCTAAAAATTGTGAACTTCAATGTGGAAAAGAATTTACTCTTTTAAGAGATGAATTTACAATTGAGAAACAAATAGGTAGACAAAATAAAAATGATAAAGTGAATCTAAATGTTTTTATAGCTATGGGCGGTGCCGACCATTCTAATATTAATACAAAAATATTAAAAGTACTCACAAAGTTTCCAAGTATTCATGCACATGTAGTTACAACCATTGCCAATAAACATCTCGAAGAATTGAAAAACTATATTGATCACTTAGAAAATATTACACTGCATATCAATACCAATCAAATAGCAAAGTTGATGAATGAAGCTGATTTTGCTATAATTACACCTAGTGTAACTATAAATGAGATTTTTTACTTAAATGTTCCATTTATAGCGATAAGAACAGCAGATAATCAGAAATATATGTATGAGTATCTGATAGAAAAAAATTTACATGCTTTAGAAAAATTTAATGTAAGTTTACTAAAAAAATATATAAAATCATTGATGCAAGATTTAATTTAATTAAAGGAAAAATAAAATGGACAATACGAAAAAACTTACAGAAGTATTTACTGAGGCACTGGGAGTCAATAAGGACATCATTAATGATAACTTAGAGTATAACTCAATACCAGAATGGGATTCAGTTGCTCATATGTCCCTGATTGCAGAGCTAGAAGATTCATTTGATATCATGCTTGATACAGATGATATTATTGATATGAGTTCCGTTAAAAAAGCAAGAGAAATCCTTACAAAATACGAAATAGGGTTTTAATGTTAACAGGTAAAATAGCATTAATCACCGGTGCAACCAGAGGGATTGGTAAGGCTATAGCAGAAATATATGCAAAAAATGGGGCTAGTATTATTTTAAATGCCAGAGATGAATCTGCAGCTTTTATCTTAGCAAAAAAATTAAGCAGCACATATAATGTTACAGTTCATGTAGTAATATTTGATGTGTCTAATTCTACTGAAGTAAAAAATGGTTTCAAACAAATTTTCAAACTTACAAAAAAACTGGATATCGTTGTAAATAATGCGGGAATATTAGAAAGTTCATTACTCGGCATGGTTACCGAAAGCATGATAGAAAAAACATATTCAACAAATGTATATAGCCTTTACTACATTGCACAATATGCCGCAAGACTAATGGCTAGAAATAAATCTGGTTCTATTATAAACCTAACTTCTATTATGGGTGTGAATGGAAGTGCCGGACAGGCTGTTTACAGTGGTAGTAAAGCAGCCGTAGTAGGTATTACAAAATCTCTAGCCAAAGAGTTGGCTTCTACTCATATAAGGGTCAATGCAATTGCTCCTGGATTTATTGATACGGATATGACACAAGATATGGGTGAAGATAAATATAAAGAACGAATGGATTCAATTGCTATGGGAAGGATCGGGACTTCTGAAGATATAGCCAATACTGCCTTGTATTTGGCATCTGACCTGTCGTCATATGTAACTGGGCAAACTATTGCTGTAGATGGAGGAATGTTAATATAGATGTTTGATCTAAATTTATCAAGATATGGAGAAGAACCTTGTTTGATTACTGATGAATATACTATCAGCTATGAAGAAGTGGAAAATATTTGTCTAACGATCGAGAATGCATTACCCACGGGGAAACAACTGATATTAGTAAAAGCAAAAGTGAATGTTGAAACGATCATTGGTTATTTATCTTTTTTAAGATCAGGTCATGCGTTTATCATGCTTGATGCATCGGTTAATCAGGCATTCACACAAAATATTATTGAAACATATAAACCAAATTTAATTTGGGAAGAGTGCAATGATGCTGATAGATATTTAACAAAATATAAAAATTATGGACTAAAAAAACACAACTTAACAAGTCTAAAATTAAACTCTAATCTTTCATTAATGCTATCTACATCAGGAACAACAGGGTCACCAAAAATGGTTAAACTCACTAAAGCTAACCTGTATTCAAATTGTACCTCAATTATTCAATACTTGAACATTGAACAAAGCCACAGGGCAATAACCAACTTGCCATTATACTATTCATATGGACTATCTATTTTAAATACACATTTGGAACAAGGGTCTTCCATTGTAGTTACAGATTCTTCCATTATGTCAAAAGAGTTTTGGGATACATTTAATAAATTCAAGGTTACAACTTTAAGTGGTGTCCCCTATAACTACGAAATATTTAGAAGAATCGGTCTCATGAAAATGAATCTGCCTTCCTTAAAATATATGACACAAGCAGGTGGAAAGCTAAACCATAAACTTGTCGTTGAGTATGCCACCTGGGCAAATAAGAATAATATTGATTTTTGTGTTATGTATGGACAAACAGAAGCTACAGCAAGAATGTCATATCTACCCATAGAAAAAACTTTAGAAAAAGATACCAGTATAGGGATTGCCATACCTAATGGAAAGTTTAAACTAAAGGACTTATCCAATAATAAATTCTTTAATGAAGTAGATATTGATGGTGAATTAATTTACGAAGGTAAAAATATTATGATGGGTTATGCAAGTTGTTTAGATGATCTTTCAAAAAATGATGAGTTGAATGGTATTCTACATACAGGGGATATTGCCAGAAAAGATAAAGATGGATATTTTTACATTACTGGGAGATTAAAGAGATTTATCAAGATTCATGGGAATAGAGTAGGATTGGATGAAATTGAGCACTATTTAAAATCCTTGCATTATGATATACTCTGTACAGGTATTGACAACAAGCTAATGATCGCCAGTCTTGATGAAAATAAGATAGAAGAATTAAAACAGATAGTGCTTGAAAAATACTCTTTTCATCATAGTGTTGTAAAAATTAAACATATTGAAGAATATCCAGTTACCAGTGCCGGTAAAATAAAATATCAAGATTTACTAGGGAAATTTTAATGAACTTAGATGAATATTTACAAATATCTCCATATTCATTGGAAAAAGAGAAAAAACAAGAATTTTTAGTATCGGAGTTAAATTATCTATCAGATATGCACTCCAAAAAATCAACTAATTACAATAATATATTGAAAGCCTATGATTTAGAAAATCATAAATTTGATTCACTTGAAGCTTTTCCCTATCTTCCGGTAAGACTATTTAAAGAGTATGAATTAAAAAGTTGTGAAGATAATGAAGTAATAAAAACATTAACATCATCTGGAACAACATCACAAAAAGTATCAAAAATATACTTAGATAAAGAGACATCAACATTGCAAACTAAAGCCCTTGTAAAGATCATGCAAAGCTCCTTAGGTAAACAAAGATTACCCATGTTAATCATAGATACAAAAAGTATATTAAAAAATAGGAAAATGTTCTCTGCAAGAGGTGCTGGTATTTTAGGATTATCTACTTTTGGACGTAAACACACTTATGCCTTAGATGAAAATATGGAAATTGATTTTGAAGCAATTGAAGTTTTTCTAGAAGAACATAAAGGTCAAAAGATTTTTATTTTTGGATTTACTTTTATGATTTGGCAATATTTTTATGAAAAGCTAAAAGAAAAGAAGAAGAAATTAGATTTATCAAATGCTATCTTAATACACAGTGGTGGATGGAAAAAACTTGTTGAAAAAGCAGTTGACAATACAACTTTCAAAACAAGCTTAAAAGAACAGATCGGTATTAATGAAATTCATGATTTTTATGGAATGGTAGAACAGGTTGGATCTATTTTTGTTGAATGTGAATGCGGTTATTTGCATGCACCAATTTTTGCTGATATCATCATAAGAGATCCAATGACGTTGGAGCCGTTAAAATATGGAAAAGAAGGTATCGTTGAAGTGTTATCAATTCTTCCTCGAAGTTACCCTGGCCATGTATTACTTACTGAAGATATAGGAACAATCATTGGTGAAGATGATTGTCTCTGTGGCAAAAAAGGGAAATATTTTAAAATTAAGGGTAGATTACCTAAGGCGGAATTAAGAGGATGCAGTGATACTCATGCATTTGATACGCAGAAGGAAAAAAAATGAGTATAAATATTGTTATACCTAAGCATATAACTTCGATTGAAGAGTTGATCATTAACAGTAAAGTTTTAAAACCATTTTCAGATGTTTTAATTGAATTTGTAAATGATGTATCAAAAGTTATTTTGAAAAATAACTCACTCAAAGAATACCCAGAATTAATGGCATTGGCTTTTTGGATGAGAAAATCACATATAAAAGTATTGCATGAATACTTTAACAAACAAACAAGTGGGAAAATACTCTTAGGCAGAGGTGTTGTATTTCATATGGCCCCTTCAAATGTTGACACTATTTTTGTATATTCATGGTTTATCTCATTGTTGGTTGGCAATAGTAATATACTCAGAATATCTAACAAGGAAAATATTCAAACAGACATTTTACTGAATATTATTAGTAGTGTTTTAGATAATGAAAAATATCAAGAATTACAAAGTATGGTAACTATTATAAAATATGGACATGATGATAATATTACAAAAAAACTCTCTTCCCTAGCTGATGTAAGAGTGATTTGGGGTGGAGACAATACTGTAAATCATATACGTAGTATACCTATAAAACCGACAGCAACAGAATTAACCTTTGCAGATAAATTTTCGTTTGCAGTAATAAAATCTCAGAAACTACTGAAGGATGAACACTTAGATAAACTCATTGAAAGGTTCTACAATGATTCTTTTTGGTTCGGGCAAATGGCTTGTTCATCTATACGACTGATTTCGTGGGTTGGAACTGAAAAAGAAAATGAAGCTGCTAAAGAAATATTTTGGTCAAAACTACATAGTTATGTACTCAAAAAGAATCCCGAAGAAATAGCTCCTGCAGACATTATTAATAAATTGGTTGCAGAATGTTCAATGGCTATTGAGTCTAATATTATCATTAATAAAATGGATAATCCTTATATTAATAGAATAAGCATTGACTCTATTGATGAAGTCCATGAAGATCTACATTGTGGCACAGGACTATTTTATGAAACTGAGGTAAAAAGCTTTGATGAGCTAATGCCACTCCTGACAAAAAAACATCAGACTATTGCATATTATGGGTACACTAGAGAAGAAATGATCAAAAACATACAAGAGAATATGCCTATAGGTATTGATAGGATCGTACCAATAGGAAAGTCATTAGACTTTTCAAATGTGTGGGATGGCTTTGACCTGTTCAGAAACTTTTGTAGGGAAATTGAAATATTGAAGGACTAATAATGTTAAAAAGGATTTTTAATGACCATTGAGCTTAAGAATTATACCTTACTTTCAGAGGCTGAACAATTACAGTTACTTGCAATAAGAAATTCAAAAGGCGTTCGTGAGAGCTCTAAAGATACAGCTATTATTGAAGTTGGAAATCACCTGCAGTGGGTCGAAAAATTAAAATCTGATGATCATAAACTTTATTATGCTGTTATTGTTGATTCAATTTTAGTTGGAGGAATCAATGTAGTAGGTATTAATTCTTCAGAAACACCTTTGTGGGGACTTTTCTTTACATGTACTATACAACCCTTAATTTCATCATTAGTAACATATGCCTTTCTTGATAGAATGTTTAACACCCATTATATTGACATATTGAATTCGGAAGTAAATATATTAAACATTAATGCATATAGGTTTAGTCTTAACTTTGGATTGACAGTTTATAATCAACTTTCTGATAGTAGTGGTGAGTACCATATGATGTGTATTTCAAAAGATGATTGGAATAAAAATAAAGATTCCAGTTTTCCTAAAATGATAGGAAAAAGAGTGAGTAAAATAGAATTTACTTTTAGTGACTTAAAAACAATGGAGCAGAGATGAAAATAGGAAACTTTGATTTAACAAAAAATAAAACTTATATTATTGCTGAGTTGAGTGCAAACCATAATGGTGATTTACAAAATGCCCTAGACACAATAAAAGCAGCCAAAGAAATTGGTGCTGATTGTATTAAGCTACAGACATATACAGCTGATACAATTACATTAGATAGTGATAAAAAAGACTTTATGATCGATGGTGGTACACTTTGGGATGGTAAAAAGTTATATGATTTATATAAAGAAGCATATACCCCTTGGGAATGGCACCCAAAGTTATTTGATTATGCTAGAGAAGTTGGTATAGATATTTTCTCTTCACCTTTTGACAAAACAGCCGTTGACTTCTTGGAGCAATTGAATCCAAGTGCCTACAAAATAGCTTCATTTGAAATAACAGATTATGAGCTTATAAGATACACTGCCTCTAAAGGTAAGCCCATTATTATCTCTACAGGAATTGC
>DQSS01000047.1 GCA_015663165.1 Arcobacter sp.
AATAATCACAACATCAGCATCTCCACTACAACCACTATGTACGAAACATGTATCGTGACCTTTTGTTAAACTTTCATCAAGATCTTCAAATGTTACTATTTTCATTTATAATTCCTATTTTAAATTTATATGAAGTATTATACATCAATTCGTATAAAACTTTCTAAATGTTGTCTAACTTCTCTTCTATGAAGTTTTTAACAACACTATAATCTATAGTTTCTTTCCATCCTTTAAAAGAACCACCACTTGCATTTGGATGTCCACCACCACCTGCTATTGCTTGCGCTATTTTAGACATATCTATTTTACCATCAGCTCTAAATGCAACACTTCCTCTTCTTCCTACATTTATAAAGAAGTCAAAGTCTGGGTTTGCTTTTAAGAATGCATTTGCAGGAATAGATATATTCATAAGTGTAAAAGTAAGAATACCTTTTTGACCTTTGTGATATATGCTAAGTTCTTCTTTTCTATCTTCTAATAAATGTACTAAGTGCTTAGCAGATAAGTTATCTAAAGTATCGTTTGTATCGTTTAGCTTTAAACTATCTTTTTTAATATGGTGAATTGCATCATCAAATTCAATATGACCGTTTTCTTTTTCTATAAAGTCTATTGCTTTTTCAAGCATCGAAAGTCTATATTGTCTGTTTTGATTTGGAAATAGTGTAGGGTTTATTTCATTTGCCTGAGCTATTAATCTCATAGCAACTTTACCAAACTCAAAATATGCATCTTCATCATGCCAGATATCAACATCATCAATGGCTTCTACTAATGTTTTAAAGCCTTCACTACATGAAGGTAAAAACTCATCATAGTTTTCACAAAAATAATCAAACACTATTTTTGTTGCACACCTTGAAGTATCTAGAAAGTACCAATCATGCTTATCAGCACTTGGCTTTCCCGTAGCATGATGATCTAAAAGTTGTAGTTTAATATTATAACCATTGTCATTTAGATTATTTATATTTTTATTTAAGCTTTTAGATTCATCACTTGTAAGGTTTAAATCACTTATTAGAAAAAATACTTCTTCATTTTGAAGTTTTTCTATTTGGCTTAGTACTGTTTTGATATTTGCTTTTACTTCTAAACCATAGTTTGCGTTATAATATTTTCCGTCTGGAAATATTTTTTTAGAAATAAGTTGACAACCATAACCATCTAAATCAGTATGAGATATATGAAAAAATTTAATCATATAAAATCCTTTTTTTTGTTTTATATTTTATATATTGAAATCATATCATTAAATAATGACATAAAAATTATAATATAAACTTTAGATAATATCTTTAAGAGTTAAAGACTCTAGAAAATCATCAATTTTATGTTGTAAGTTATTTAGTACAGGCCATAAGTTACACTGTGATGCTTTTTGAGATGGGCATGATTCTTGTGAAGTAGAACATTCAAATACAGCTGGATTTTTATCTTCAGAAATGAAAGATATTTTTAATATAGATATTTCTGCTGCATCTACTTTAAATGTAAATCCACCATGTGCACCTTTGAAAGAATTTAAAATATTATTTCTTGAAAAGTTTTGAAGTATCTTTGCTAAATATGGTTTAGGGATGTTTAATTCTCTTGATAATTCATCAACATTTTTAGGATGTTCACTCTTAGCAATAGATATTAATGATAACAATGCATACTCTGTTTTCTTTGTTAATAGCACTTTATCTTCCTTATATTTTTATTCTTTTTATATATAAATTGTAGTGTAGCAAAATAATTTAAAATTAATGATAAAGAAAAATTAATTGGATATAATATAGCTAAACAAAGCCAAACTCATGAATAAAAAAAATAGATAATATTTTTTGCAAGATACCTTTTAGTCTATTTTCCCTTTGGGTAGCTCAATTTGCACACCCTAAAGCTAAATTTTCATTTCGACCTATCCTGATAGGCTAAAATGAAAATTTAGCTTTATGATGCACAACTTGACCTATTTTATTCGTGAGTTTAGTTTTGTTTAGCTACAATAAATAATTATTAAAAAAGGCAAATTTTGGCTACACATATAGAGCATGAATTAGATGAAGAGATAGAATTACAAGAACCAAAAAAATATAAAGTATTATTGTTAAATGATGATTATTCAACTATGGAGTTTGTAGTTGAAGTATTGATTAGAATATTTAGAAAGTCACAAAATGAAGCTGCTCAAATTACTATGCAAATACATGAGCAAGGAAAAGCAGTATGTGGAATATATACACATGAAATAGCTTCAACTAAAGTAGCACAAGTAAAAGCAAATGCTAGAAAAGCTCAATACCCTTTAAAAGCAATTATGGAAGAAGAATAAAAGATGATACATAAAGAACTACAAACAGTATTTGGACATAGTATAAACTATGCAAGAGCAAATAGCCATGAGTATATTACAATAGACCATGTATTTTTATATCTAATAGAAGATACATTTATAAAAGATATTTTGATAAATCTAGAAATAAATACAGATGAATTGGAACAAAGAATAAAATCATATCTAATAGAAAACACACCAGTATTTCCAAAAGAAGAAATAAATCAAGACCCAATAGAAACTATAGGACTAACAACAGTTATAGAAACTATAATAACTCATGCCCAGCTTTCAGGTAAGACTAGTGTAAATATTGAAGATATGTTTGTAGCTATATTAAAAGATGAGAAGAATTATTCTGCATACTTATTAAAAGAACAAGGTTTACAAAAAGTTGATATATTAGAACAAATAAGTCATGGTGAAGAAGAAGATGAAGATGAGATGTTTGAAGAGATAGAAGACTTGGAAGAGCAGTTAGGAGAAAGTACTAAAATAGGAAAAGAGAAAAAATCAGTTCTTAAAGAAAATAGCATTGAACTAACTACTGAAGCATTAGAAGGAAATATTGACCCAGTAATAGGAAGAGAGGCAGAAGTAAAAAGACTAATAGAAATATTAGGTAGAAGAAAGAAAAACAATCCAATTTTACTAGGGGAGACAGGAGTAGGTAAAACTGCTATTGTTGAAGGATTAGCACTTGAAATTGCATCTTCAAATGTACCTGATGCTTTGGCTGGATCTAAAGTATATGCTCTTGATATGGGTTCTATGGTTGCAGGAACTAAATATAGAGGTGATTTCGAAAAGAAATTAAAAAGCCTAATTAAAGAAGTTACAAGAGATAAAAAAGCAATACTATTTATAGATGAGATACATCAAATAATAGGAGCAGGTAGTGTAGGTAATTCTTCAATGGACGCTTCAAATATATTAAAACCTCTTTTAAGTAGTGGGAAGCTAAGAGTAATAGGGGCAACTACATACGAAGAGTATAGAAATGACTTCTCCAAAGATAAAGCATTTTCAAGAAGGTTTGCAAAAGTAGATGTAAAAGAACCAACAGTTGAAGACGCTATTAAAATACTTGAAGGTCTAAAAAGTAAATATGAAGAGTTTCATGGTGTAGTATATGAAGAAGATAGTTTAAGACTATGTGTTGAGTTATCTAAGAAGTTTATTACTGATAGATTTCTACCTGACAGTGCTATAGATGTACTTGATGAGGTTGCAGCAACTAAAAAATTTAAAACTAAAAAAGCAAAGAAAAACTTAAAAATAACTGCTCTTGATGTAGAAAAGACTATTTCTAAAATAGCACAAATACCTGCCAAAACTGCTACATCTTCAGATTTAGTACTATTAGAGAACTTAGAAAAAAATCTATCAAAAAGAGTATTTGGTCAAGATAAAGCAATAACAACAATAAGTAAAGCAATCAAAATAAACAGAGCAGGACTAGGTGAAGATAGAAAACCGGTAGGAAGCTTTTTATTTACAGGTGCAACTGGAGTTGGAAAAACTGAAGTAGCTAAAGAGTTGTCAAAAGTCTTAGGTGTACATTTTGAAAGATTTGATATGAGTGAATATAGTGAAGCTCATACTGTTTCAAGACTTATAGGTGCACCTGCTGGGTATGTCGGATATGATAAAGGTGGATTACTAACTGAAGCTATTAAAAAGCATCCACATTGTGTGTTACTTTTAGATGAGATAGAAAAAGCACATCCCGATTTGATGAGCTTACTTCTTCAAGTAATGGATAATGCAACTCTAACAGATAACAATGGTGTAAAAATAGACTTTCAAAATGTTGTATTAATACTTACATCAAATCTTGGTGCAAAACAAAACAATGTAATGGGATTTGCAAAAGACAATAAACTAAATGAAAATAAAGCAATTAAAAATTTCTTTGCCCCAGAGTTTAGAAATAGACTTGATGAGGTTGTTTCTTTTTCTTCTTTAGATGAAGACATTATTGTAAAGATTGTTTCAAAGTTTATTAAAGATTTAAGTAAGTCTTTAAAAGATAAAAATATAAATATAACTATATCACTAAAAGCAAAAAAACAATTGGCATCTTTAGGATATGACAAACTTATGGGAGCTCGTCCGCTTCAAAGAGTTATAAGAGATAAAGTAAAAGAACCAATAACAAATGAGATATTATTTGGAAAACTAAAAGAGGGTGGTAATGTTAAAATTGATTTTGTAAAAAATGATTTTACATTTACATATAGTAACTAAAATATAAAATGGATTCAATTCTCCCTTTAAGCAACTACAATATGATTTTTCCAAATCCTGCAATGGCAAGTGATGAAGGAATACTAGCTTATGGAGGAGATTTAAGTGTAAATAGACTTCTTGGAGCATATACAAAAGGAATATTTCCTTGGTTCAATGAAGATGATCCTATATTATGGTGGTCTCCAAACCCTAGATTTGTTTTATATGTTGATGACCTTCATATATCAAAATCTTTAAAAAGAACTATCAAAAAAAATATCTTTGAAATAAAATACAACACATCATTTGTAGAAGTACTAATAGAATGTGCAAATGCATCAAGACCAGATCAAGAGGGCACATGGATAACTCCTGATATGATTGAAGCTTATAGTGACTTGCATAAAGATGGTTGGGCACATAGCTTTGAAGCATGGTATGATGGAGAACTTGTAGGTGGTGGATATGGTGTTGTTATTGGAGATATATTTTGTGGAGAGTCTATGTTTGCTAAAAAAAGTGATGCCTCAAAAGTTGCTTTTGTACATCTTGTAAATAGATTAAAAGAAAATGGATTTAAACTTATTGATTCTCAAATACATACAGAGTATTTAGAAACTTTTGGGGCAAAACATATTTCAAGAGATGAATATTTAGCTTTAGTAAAAAAAAGTCTTGAAAATCCTAAAGACTTTTAATTGAATATGATATAATAATTTATAATACCAAAAGGAGTTAATATGAAATATTTATTATTAGTATTTGTTATAGCATCAAGTATGCTAAGTGCTACAGTTTCACAAAAACAATGCGATACTAAAGGTGAGGGTTATATTTTTGCAGGTGCAGAATGTATACAGTTTGTAGAATTTGAAGGAGATGTAGAAGGTTCTTTAAATATTGTGGTGCATGGTGCGTGGAAAGATGGAACTAATACACTTGCTAGATATGCTCCATTTGCTGAAACATTAAATATGAATTCAGATATTACAACTGTAGCAGTTGCTCTTCCTGGATACTCAAAATCTTCAACAAATAACTTCGGTGGATTGTTATCAAAAGGACATGGAGAGCCTTCTTCAGTTGGTAAAAAAGATTATGTTGCTTTTATGGCAGATTTAGTACTTAAACTAAAAAATAAATACAACGCAACAACAGTAAACTATATAGGACATTCTGCTGGTGCAATTTTAGGTGCAACTGTTACAGGATATGCTCCTGGTATAATTCAAAATATAGTATGTGCAGGCGGTGGACATGATATACACAAATCTATGAAAAATACTTCATCTCTTATATCTTTAGTAGATGTAATTTCTACGGTTGATAAAAAAACTAACTTTCTAATAGTATATGGAACAAAAGATAAAATATCTCCTCCACAAAGAAATATTAATTTTCATGATTTTTTAATAAAAAATGGTTTCAACTCAAAACTTATAAAAGTAGATGGTGCAGCTCATCTTGATTTAGATATGACAGATACATCTGTTGATGCTATTAGTGAGATGCTAGACTACTAAATATCACATTCATGATAAAAAATTTAAGCATAAAAAATAAATTATTATTTATTATATTGATACCTTTTTTGGTATTGATATATTTTTCTGTTTTAAATTTTATTATTATTAAAAAAGATATTGATAATCTAAATAATTTTGAAAAGTGTTTAACTTTTACAAATAAAATGAATAAGCTTATTTATTCTCTACAGCGTGAAAGAGGATTTATATAATGTCCCTATAAATTCAAACCACTTAATTCAATATTCTTATTCCAAATGATAGAATAAATTAAGTAAAAAATGGGGAAATATACAAATGAG
>DQSS01000182.1 GCA_015663165.1 Arcobacter sp.
AATAAAATAATTAATAATATAATCAATTTGGTTTTTTTTGTTAATAAATAATATTATTAAATTAATTTATGATATAATAAATTTTACAGGAATTTAAAATTAAGAAGATTTATAAAATGAAAATATTGTTTTTAACAGATAACTTTCCACCAGAAGTGAATGCACCAGCAACCAGAACATATGAACATTGTAAAGAATGGGTAAAAAAAGGACATGACATTACGGTCATCACTTGTAATCCAAATTTTCCACATGGTAAAGTTTATAAGGGGTACAAAAATAGACTTTATAAAACTGAGTATGTAGATGAGATAAAAGTTATAAGAGTTTGGAGTTATATGACAGAAAACAAAGGTTTTTTTAAACGTATAATTGATTATATGAGCTATGCCTTTTCTGCTTTTTTTGTTGGTTTATTTCAAAAGACTGATATTGTCATTGCAACTTCACCACAGTTCTTTACAACATGGACAGGGTGGGGACTGTCTAAAGTAAAAAGAAAACCTTGGATATTTGAGCTTAGAGATATTTGGCCAGAGAGTCTTAAAACTGTAGGTAGTATGAAACCTGGAAGCATATTAAAAATATTAGAAAAAATAGAGTTAGGGTTATATAATGATGCAAAACAAGTAATTGCAGTTACTGAGGCATTTAAGAAAAATCTTATTGGTCGTGGAATTGATGGAGATAAAATTTCAGTTATAACGAATGGTTCTAATAATGAACTCTTTAATTCACGAGTTAAAGATGAAAAACTTCTTGAAAAATTAAAACTTCAAAATAAGTTTGTAGTGGGTTACATTGGTACACATGGTATGGCACATAGTTTAGACTTCATTATTAAGGCAATTGCTAAAGTTAATGATAGTGATATACATTTTCTATTTATTGGGGATGGTGCGATTAAAAGTGATATTATTACCTTGTCGGATAGTTTGAAGTTAACGAATATTACTTTTTTAGATTCCATAGCTAAAGAAGAAGTTCCTCTGTACCTTTCAATTTGTGATATTTCACTAGCCCCATTGAAAAATAGAAAGAATTTTAGAGAAGTTATTCCTTCTAAAATTTTTGAAGCATCAGCTATGGGTAAACCTACTTTATTAGGAGTGCAGGGAGAAGCTCAAGAAATTATTGAGAAATATAAGGCAGGTATTTGTTTTATCCCTGAAAATGAAAATGACTTTTTGTCGAAACTTAAAGAGATTAAAGAGAAGAAAAAATATTTAGAATGTCAAAAAGGCTGTGTTCAGTTAGCAAAAAGCTATGATAGAAAAAATCTAGCTGAAGAGATGTTATTAATCATTAATAAAATGGCAAAAAAAAACTATGTACAAAAAAAAGAGAGTATTAAAGTATAATACTTCTTTATTTTTCTCTTCCTTTAATATCTTTTATATACCATTCTATAGACTCATTAAGTCCATTTTCAAGAGTATGAGTAGGTTCATAGCTTAATAATTTTTGTATTTTATTTATATTGGCATTAGAGTGCCGAATATCACCCGTTCTAAAATCTCTATAGATAGGTTCATTAATAATTAAATCTGGTAGATGTTTTTTGACCCCTTTTACTATGGCAGCGTAAAGGTTGTTAAGTGTTTCTCTTCCTCCAATAGCTGTGTTAAATGATTCTCCAAAAGCTTTTTTATTTGTAGTTGTTCCAGCTAAAATATTTGCTTGAATAACATTTTCAATGTAGGTAAAGTCTCGACTTGTTTCCCCATCACCATTAATAAATAAATCTTCGCCATTTAGTATTTGTCCTATCCATTTTGGCATAACGGCTGCATATGCACCGTTAGGATCTTGACGCTTACCAAAAACATTGAAATATCGGAGTCCAATAACCTCCATACCATAACATTTGTGAAAAACACCCATATAAAGTTCGTTAACATATTTTGTTACGGCATAGGGAGAGAGTAAGTTTCCTGTTCTTTCTTCAACTTTAGGTAATTCTTGCGAGTCACCATAGACAGAAGAAGAAGAAGCATAGACAAAACGTTTAACATTGTTTTCTTTTGCAGCTGTTAACATATTTAAAAAACCAGTTACATTGTTGTGGTTGGAGAGTATGGGATTATCTATCGATCTAGGAACTGAACCAAGTGCAGCTTGATGGAGTATAATATCAACATCTTTAGAGCTACTTTTACATGTTGCAAAGTCTACTATATCTCCTTCAATAAAATTAAAGTTTTCCCATTGTTCTTGGCTAACAGATTTCTGAATATGTTCTAAGTTATGTTTATGCCCTGTAGAGAAGTTATCTAATGCTATAACATTTTGGTTCAACTTTAAAAGTGCTTCAGCTAGGTTTGAACCGATAAAGCCAGCAACTCCAGTTATTAGCCATGTTTTTTTATTGTTCAGTAAGTCGGCTTTAGTTTGGGTATATTGCATCTATTTCCTTGCGTTGATGGTTATTTCGAATTTTATTTAATTTTATCATTTTCTTACATGTATTACTTCTTAAAAAAACTTCAAGTTTATTCATATCACGCATACGGTGAGCATCACTACCTATAAAATCAACCAATCCTGAGTTAATGAGTTTTATTGCTATTTTATAAGATGATTTTGATTTATCATAAAGAGATTTTGCATTTACTTGAAAAAGAACCCCTTGGGCTTTTAACATTTTGTAAAGTTCTAGATTATGATGTAAGTATTGATATCTTTCAGGATGAGCCAAAACAGGGATATAGCCTTTTTTTAGTAGAGAACTAATCACTAGCTCTAAAATAATTGGTTTATCGGTACATGAAGTTTCAAATAGGACATAGTGACCCATAAAGGTGACAAGTTCTTTTTGCTCTTCTATTAGGCAAAGGAAACTCATATCAACATAGTATTCAGCTCCTGCCTCTAGGACGATATCGATATTTTCTAGTTTTAATTGTTCTTGGACAGTTAGAAGTTTTTTATTAATAATCTCTTGATTATTTGGATAGAAATCACTTATAATATGGGGAGTAGTAATAAGTTTTGTATAGCCTAAAAGCTTGAATCTTTTTATGATTTCTATTGACTCTTTGAGGCTTTGTACACCATCATCTATTTGTGGGAGTAGATGAGAGTGAATATCCACATGAAATGGAGTATTGAATGATACATTTTGAGTTTTTTTAAAAAATGAAAATAAATTCATCATTTATACTTATATTCATAGCTATAGCCATATCCGTACTCTCCACCTTTTGCTTTTGAAGCATTTAAGATGAGTCCTACATTTTTGAAGTGGTGCTTATTAATCATCTCTTCAATAGTTAGAAGAAATTCTTTTCTTGCATAGTCTTCTCGAATTAAAATTAAGTTTAAGTCACTATATTGCATCAACATTTTAGTGTCGCTGACAATCCCGATTGGACCTGTGTCAATAATGATATATTCATATTTTTCCTTGAGCTTCTCAAAGAGAAGAGGAAGCTTTTTAGAGAGAATAAGTTCAGATGGATCCATTGGAATTGGACCAGAGGGAATAATATCAAGATTGGCAAATTCAGTAGATGCGATAATATCCTCTAATGAATCTTGGTTCTGTAAGAATGTACTTACTCCTTTATCATTATTTATATTAAAGAAGTTATGTAGTGTTGGTTTCCTAAGATCGAAATTAATTACTATGGTTTTATATTTTGCCATTTCTAATATGGTCGCGAGATTTGCAGAGGTTGTACTTTTACCTTCTCCTCCTATAGTGGATGTGATTAATATAATACTACTTTTGTTATTTTGGGTCTTAAATTGTAAATTTGTTCTTAAACTTCTAAAACCTTCAGAAAATGGTGATTTAACGTTCTTGTGTACACTAATAGTATTTTTGGCTTGTTTATAATAAGGAAGTGTTCCATAAATTGCTAAGGACGTAATAGACTCTAGTACATCTTTATTTTGAATATAGCTATTTCTAGCATTTCGTATGAGTGCTAAACTCATTCCCAAAAGTAATGCAAGAAGAAAACTTGATCCTAGAATAAACAATCTCTTTGGACTTACTGGAATATGAGAGTTATAAGCATTGTCAATTATTTGATAATCTGAAAAAGTAGCTAATTGGATAATTTTATTTTCAGCTTCTTTTTTGAGTAGATATTCATACATCTTAGATTTAACTTCATAATTTCTTTTGATATTTACAAGCTCTCTCTCTTTCGAAGGAAGTTTTTTCATGGTTTCATTGTAAGAGTCTTTACGCTTTAGTAGACTGGTGTTTTTGTAGTCAATACTTGTACGTAAACTTTTCAGGTTGTATTCAATTTTATGTCGGATTGATGAAATTTTCTTTCTAATTGATTTCAATTTAGGATATTCTTCTGTATATTCTAAAACTAATTCATCTTCAATAAATTGACTGTCTTGTAGTTTAGTGATTAAACTCAAGATTGTTTGATCATCTAGTTTTGAAATTGAAGGGGCAATCGCATCTAGGTTGTAGTTGTCTTTTACAAAGCTAATTAAATTACTAATAAGCTTTTTCTTTAATCTATTTTCTGATATTTCTATTTCGATATCAGAAAGATTTTTGATATATAAAGAAGCTTGTATAGAAGGCTTAACAATATTTTTAGAAAGTTGATGCGTTTCAAGTTTTTTTTCGGAATCTTTTAATTCTTGTTTGATATTTTTTAGTTCTTCTGTAATAAAGTTCAATGTTTTATTATTTTGAGTATTTTTACTTTCTATACTGTAGTTAATAAAACTTGCTGTAAGTGCATCTACATATAAATTAGCTCTTTGAGGAATAGTATCTTGAAATTCAATTTTAATTAGAGAAGTATCTTCCTCCAGTTGCTTAATATTAAGTTTATCGTAAATTGAGTTTTCAAAAATATCACGATTTGAATCATAGACCATAAAGTGAATTGGTTTTGAAAAGTCACTTTTCTTATTTACTTTTAATTGAATATATTCATTTTTAAGCATTTTTCCATAGGGATGATTATGTATCCTCTCAAAATTAAATTCAAATTCGTCTTTTTGGAATAGAAATTTTTTAATTTTAGTCTTATAAGGTATGGCGTAACTTAGTGTGTATCCTGTATTTGTTGGTGTTAATGTTAGCATTTTACCAATAATTATTTTTTTAAGAATTTTAATATTAACCAGTTCAATAGGTACTTCAGTAGTATAGAGTTCTGATGTTCGATAGTTTTCTTTTATAAAATATCGAATTTTAAAACTAACATTATTTAGAGCCTGCTTGTTGATTTTAAAAGTTTTTAAAAGTGATATCTCTTCTAGTACACTCTTTGATTTACTTGTTGAAGTGGCACTATTGATGAGGTCACTAGATTTAGTTTTTTCATTTGCTTTAACTTTAATAATGGAGTATGAGACATAAGAAGATTCTTTCATATAAACATAACCATAACTTAATATAGTAGTAATTATAGTAATGAACATAATAGACCATTTATATTTTTTTAGAATATTAAGTATCTCTTTTAGTTTAACTTCTTGGTAATTATTTTCTGACATCACTAAAATTCCTTAATTAGATAAAAATTTAATGTTCACAAATGGTTGTAAAATATTACTAATAAGTTGGAATACAGGCGAGACCTCATTGACTTTAGTATTGAAGGCTTTCATCCCATTTGGCATTACATAAACTATATCATTGGGTTCAATCATTAGATTGGCTGTTATGATGGCATTACTATCTGTTAAATCAACAATTTTGGTATGTATTTTTGACATTTGACCATTTTTTAAAATAAGAATAGAACTTCGATTGGCAGATTCTGTCATACCTCCTGCTTTTGCTAACATTTGTAATAGTGTAAGGCGTTCATTTAATAATGGAATTTCTCCAGGTTGGTTTACCTCCCCTATAATATAGGCACGTTTATTAATGACTTCAACTTGAATATCAGGATGCTTAAGATACTTTCTATAGGCATCTGAAATTTTTTCTTCAGCTTTTGTTTGTGATAAACCTGTAATCTGAATCTTCTTGATTAGTGGTAATCGTAAAAAACCTTTAGCATTAACAAGAATACCTCTTTCAAATTGAGCATTACCAATTGTTGTTGAACTTAATTCTGGATGTTTATATACAATGATGGAAATCCTATCATATGGTTGTATCTTATATTCGAATTTAATATTTTTAACCTCTGTTAGAAGCTCTTTTTGTGAGTTCTGTGCTTTGTTAAGTAATATAAAATCATCTTTTGAACTACAAGCAGAAAATGCTACAATTATAAGTATTAGTAAAAAGTATTTCATTATTGGTATCTCCAGTCTATAAAGTATACAATAATAACAGAAAGTATGTAAAAATATGTTAAAATATTACTTTAAACTAAGTAATATTTTTTTTTATTTAATTTTTAATCTTTTCGGGAATAATTCCCCGTCCCCTATGGGGCGAAACCTTATGCTCTTGAAATAATTTTTCGAGAGTTTCGTCTCTATAAAAAA
>DQSS01000082.1 GCA_015663165.1 Arcobacter sp.
AACTCAATCGACTCTGCAATGAATGCAGAAGATGCATTAGATCTTTACAGAATGAGAAGACCTGATGTTGTATTTATTGACATCATTCTACCAGGGATGGATGGTCTTGAGCTTGCAAAAAAAATTCGTGAATTAAATCCTGATCAAATTATTGTAATCATCTCTGCAAGCAATGATATGAGCAAAATTTCTGAAGCAATCAAAATTGGAGTAGATAGTTTTATTCAAAAGCCTATCGATTCTAACAAAATCATCGATATGCTTAAGAATATTAACCAAACTATCGCAAAACGTAGAAAAATTGAGACAAAAACTTTCTCAATCACTCTACCAATGGATCTTTATGACAAAGTTCATGCAGATGCAAAAGTTGAGCGTATCTCAAAAAATGCAATGATTATTCGCGCTCTTAAAGTCTTCTACGATGTTAAACCATAACTGGCAACTCGATCCAAAACATTGCCCCGCGACTTGTGTTGCGGGCTTTTATCTTACCATGAAACCCCTTCTCTACAATCATTTTTGACATGTAAAGTCCTAGTCCAGTACCACGAGCTTTATATTTAGTAGTAAAATATGGCTCAAAAATTTTATCGATTATTTTAGAATTAATACCCCCACCATTATCTTTAATAATAATATTTACATGTTTATTATATTTGACTTCAACTTTAATAGTTGGATGTTCTACTTCTCTTTCACGAAGGACATCAATTGCATTATAGATAAGGTTTAAAAGTATCTGTTTCAAATCATTTGAACTTCCTTTAACAACCTTATCAACTTCAGGTAATTTCAAAATTAAATCTATATTTTTATCTTCCAATACAATAGACAACAGCCTTATTGTATTTCTAATAGTCTCACAAACTTTAAACTCACCTGTATTGGAAAAGTTTCTACCATTTGAAACAAAACTTCTAAAATCATCTATCGTATCTGAAAGATATTTTAGTGTTTCATTTATCTTCTTTTCAGCATTAGCTATTTCAGTATAAGAGATATTACCAATTTGAGCTTTTAGTGACAAATCTTGCATAACTAATGCAATGATATTTAACGGTTGTCTCCACTGGTGAGCAATATTGTTTATCATCTCTCCCATAGAAGCAAGCTTAGATTGATGATAAAGCATCTTATCTTTTTCTCTATTCTTCTTCACTTCTAGTTCTATACGTTTTTCAAGTGACGAGTTTAACTCTGCCAACTCTTTTGTACGCTTTTGAACCTCTTGTTCAAGATGACGATTGAGATTCATGATTTCATGACTGCTTGAAGCTACAAGAGTAGATAATGTAACAAGCAACTCATCTTTTTTATCTAAAACAGGTCTTTTAAAATTAACTTCCAACCTAGCATCCACATCTTCAGAAAGTGCTACCCGTGTTAAAGTATAGTTCAAAAACTTATTTTTACCATCTTTTTGACTAAACTCCCCAAATGTTACCAAACCAAACAGCTGATTTGGATTTTTGTAAAAAGATGCAGAAGCATCCAAAATATCCATATATCCATAGTTATAAGATATACAAATGTAAAACCAAGCAACTTCAGCAGGTACATCTTTATAGACATCATTTATCATTTCATAACGCCCAATCATACGCTTATAATGCCCAAAACCTATCTGAACCTTTTCACCCTCTTCAAACTCTCCAGTATAAAGTCCTTTTTCACCCTCTAACTCTAAAAGAGCCCTTGCAACCTGTCCAAATTCAGCTGATGTTCGTATTAATGGATGAGAGATAGAAATATTAAGCAGTTTATCTTTATCCATTGGACCAAAATATTTACTGTATATATCCATAATAGGACGCCCATCAAGCTCAGAAAGATACCTTCCATCAGCTTTTGTTACAGTATACTCTTTACCAATAGGTTCCCAATCAAAGAAATAGTTACAAGAGATTTGCAACGACTCTCCACTGAAAATTACAGCTATCAAACCCTCTTCAAAAAAGACCTTATTCTGAGAAAAAATTGTAAAATTAAAGAGAGGTTCACTATCTGATGCTATACCACCAAATATAGGGATATGTCCAAACAACTTATTAATATGGCTTATTAATTTTTCAATATCAAAATATACAGCATTTGTAATAAGTAAAATCCCCTTAGTATCTTCCCTAAGAAAGCCTGATAATGATTCTACTATATTAGAATAATTGCACTCCTCAAAAGATGGAAAAGTGTATTCAAATAGTGAAAGTCTGCTTTTTTCAAAATGGGTAATAGATAATACTTTTTTTCCTGATGTTACATGACCGTTGTATAATTGAGAAACACTGCTCGCACCTGCTATAATGGCTTGTGGCAACTCTTTTTTAATGACTTTCTGGATATGTTCAAAGTTATCATGATTTAAAATACCACAGTTAACTTGAACGAGAAGTTGTTCTCTATCTTTTAAATTATTATCTTTTACAAATTTTGCAAACTCTTCTTCACTATTAAAACTGTAACTCCACTGTTTCATCTATTCCCTTTTTTGATTGTTAAACTACT
>DQSS01000190.1 GCA_015663165.1 Arcobacter sp.
ATATATTCTATTCTCTTAATGAGATTGGATTGTTTATTATATTGTTTATTTTATTTTCAATTGTATGATAGTTACTTCTTAATCTTGAACCTTTTCTTATACCTTTACCTTCAAACTTTCCATTTTTATCTATTAGTAGGTTATTGTATTTTATTTCACCTATTACTTTTCCACCACTTAGAATTTGAACTTCGTTGCAATCTATCTTTCCATCAAACAATCCACTTACTACTAGATTGTTTGCTTTGATATCTCCTATAACTTCTCCGGAGCTTCCTATAAAAATAATATCAGCTTTAAGAATTACTCCTTCAAACTTTCCATCTATATGAACAGTACCATCTGTACTTATACCACCAATGATATATGTACCAGAAGCAATTATAGTTGCTCCTGCTTTTTCTTGTGACTGTTTATCAGATTTATTAAAGATTCCCATTTAACTCTCCTTTCTTTAGAAAATATTGTTTCATATGATTTTAGATTCCATTTCATAAAATTTTTAGGATTTAGAACCATTGAAGCATATTTAACCTCATAATGTAAATGTGGTCCTGTACTTCTTCCACTATTTCCACTAAGAGCTATAATATCACCTTTTTTTACAATATCTCCTATTTTAACATTTGTTTTTATCAAATGTGCATATACTGTTTCAAATCCATAATTATGACTAATCTTTATGACTCTCCCAAAAGCTCCTGTATTTCTTGATTGTACATAGTTAACAACACCATCAGCTGTCACTTTTACAGGTGTTCTTCTTTTGGCTCTTAAATCAATTCCTCTATGGAATTTTTTAACTCGTAATGTAGGATGAATTCTATATCCAAAACTAGCAGTTACTACAATTTTTTCTAAAGGATTTCCATTTGGAATAACTTGTAACATGTGTGTTCTTTCTAAAGAAGTTATTTTTGCAATATTTACTCTTTTAATAGGATCTATTAAAATATCATCTTTAAGTCCTATAATCACTTCTATATCGTCAAGTTTAGAACTTAGTTCTTCTATGTCTTTTACTTTATCAGCAATTTTTAAAGCATGTATTTTATTTTTTATTAGAAGTACTTTTTCTTTTTCATTTAGTATTTCAATCTCTTTTTCTTTAGCTGTTTTTAAATTATTCATTTTAGTATTTAAATTATTGATACTCATATTTAATGTATCAATAAACCAAAAACTTCCTGCTAATACTATAACGGTAACAAGGAAAATAACTAATGTAAGTTTTTTTACTATTTGATGTATATTGTATGACTTTGTACCTTTAACATCTGATACTGTTATAATTAGTCTATTTTTCATATTTTATAAAATTATCGTCTTATTACTATTTACAAATACTCTATCATCAATGATTAGATTAAGTGCTTTTGCTAAAACTATTTTTTCTACATCTTTTCCTAGTAAAATTAGATCATCAATTGATAAGTTATGATCAACTGGTTCTACATTTTGTGTTATAATTGGTCCTTCATCAAGGCTTTTTGTTACTATATGAGCAGTTGCTCCAATAAGTTTCACACCTCTTTGGTGTGCTCTATGATATGGATTTGCTCCTATAAATGCAGGTAAGAAAGAATGATGTATATTTAATATTTTTTCATTGTATTTATTTACAAACTCTTCACTTAATATTCTCATATACTTAGCAAGAACAATAATATCTGGATTGTATGAATCTAGAGTTTCTTGAATCTTTTCTTCATGTTCTTCTCGGCTAAGACCTTCATGGCTTATAGTATGGTATTTTAATCCAAATTTTTCGACAAATGATCTTAGGTTATCATGATTTCCAATAACTGCACATATATTTATGTTTAGTTCATCACTTAAATGTCTTATTAAAATATCACCTATACAGTGAATCTCTTTAGTTACCATAATAACTACATTTTTTCTTTCATTCTTTTTTCTTATTAAAACTTTTACTTCACTACCTAATTCATCTTCTAATGATTTATTTAAATCACTTACTTCAATTTCTCCAGATACTACAAGTCTCATAAAAAATAATTTTGAATCTGTATCAACAAACTCAGTTGTATCTATAACATTTAAGTTATTGTCAAACATTATTTTTGTGATTCTATAAACAAGACCAATTTGATCTTCACTTTGTATTTTAATTATATATTCTGTCATATTATTCCTTTTTACTTTACTATTATTTATTTATAACTTTACGAAATGACAACTCTTTTACCAAAGAAAAAGATCCAAATACTAAATAGTTTTCATCATCTTGTATACTTAACATATTATCTTTTGAAACCAAAACTATTTTTATATTTGTAAACTCTAACTCAACAGCTAGCTTATTTATATCACATGCTCTTGTATCATCTACTTCTAGTAATATTATTTGTTTTAGTTTTGGTTTTAATATTTTTATTGTTTCTTTATAGTTTTTATCACAATATGAATTAAAAACCAATATTGTATTATCTTTTATATTATTTTTTATTTCTAAAGCTGCTGCTTCATTGTGTCCTACATCTACTATTAAATTCTTTAATACTGATTCAAATCTGTATTTAAAATTTAAACTTTTCAGTATATTTAAATTTATCTCATAATTTAGTAACTTCATACAAGCTATGGCAAGAAATAGGTTTGACTGTAAAAAAAGTGGGAAAGACAAGGTATTTAAGAATAATTTTATTTTAGTACAGTTTTCTTTTGAGAATACATCATTTACTAAGTTCAAAGTTCCTTCTCTTTGACTCACAATTCTAGAAGCTATACTTTCAACTTCTTTATATTGTTGTTGACCTAATAGTAAGTTTTTATTTATACTTTGTATTTTTGTATTTGCTATAGATTCTATTGAGTCACCTAAAAAGGCACAATGGTCAAGTGAAATTGGAGTTACTACACTAAGAACTTTATTCAGTACATTTGTAGCATCAAACTCTCCACCTAATCCAGCTTCAAGTACTATATAATCCATATCTTTAAATATTTCAAATGATAAAAGTGTTGTATATTCAAATCTACTTATTTTTTTTATTTCTTCATCGTTTAATAAACTATATACAAGAGTATGTGCTTTTTGTAAAGTTTCTTTTTTGATAATTTTGTCATTTTGTGTATACATGTCATTATAAGAAAAAAGTTCAGGAGAACTATAATGCCCTACTTTTTTATTTATACTTGAAAGACAAAAACTTATAGCTTTTCCCGTAGTTCCTTTTCCATTTGTTCCTACTATATGTATAACTTTTGCATTTATTGCTATTTTATTTTTGATTCTTTTCCACAGTTTTGGAAAAAATGCGTAATCAATATCTTCATAGTAAAGTGGTTTTATAGATAAAAACTCATCTAAACTAACTCTATACAATTATACTTTGCCTCTACTTTTTAAAAGAATTAACTGCAATTTTAGAAAATACGTCGCTTAATGCTTTACTAATTGCAATTTTAACAGCTTCTTCTTTTTTAGAATCAGTTACTGTAGAATCATCATCAACAGTAAAATCATAGTAATTACTTAATGTAAAAGATTTTGATTTTTCACCTTTTTTATAATATGATATTTTAACTGTAACTGTTTCCCTATAAACCTTAGCATAACCTGATACATTTGTTTGAAGTTGACTCTCACTTACACTAACTAAACTACCTGTTACAACAGAATTTGCAATATATTTATTATTTGTAATTTGTGCATCAAATTTACCAACTAATAACTCTATAATTGCATCTTTTATTAAAACTGTATTTTTTGCATTATTTATATCAATATTTACATTAACATAGGTTTTACCACTAATTTCATTTGTAGCATAATGAGCACTAGATTTATATCCACAAGAAGTAAATATAAAAGTAACCAATAATAAAAATACAATCTTTGCTTTCAATTCTAACCTTTAACTACTAAGTTTACAAGCTTCTTAGGAACAATAATTTCTTTTATGATATCTTTTCCTTCAAGCCATTTTTTTACATTTTCATTTTCTTTAGCTAGTACTAAAATTTCTTCTTTACTTGTACTTGGAGATACTTCAATCTCACCTCTTTTTTTACCATTTACTGTAATTGCAAGAGTAAGTGAATCTTGAACAAATACTTCATCTTTTACTTCAAGTATACTATCAAAGTTCTTTTTACCGAATAATTCATTTGCAACTTCCCAACAGGTATGTGGAATAATTGGTTCTAAAATATTTGACATAATATAGTAACCTTCTAACCATACTTGCTTATTATCTTGTGTTCCAAGAGCATTTAGTGCTTCCATACAAGATGCGATAAGTGTATTAAAAGCATAAGTTTTATTCATAACTTCATGTGATTTCACAAGTGCTTCATATACTTTTTTTCTTGCAAATTTTTCTTCTTTACTTAATGCACTATGGTCAATATTATTTATACCATCAAATTTTACACTTGCTAAAAGAGCTGATTTTTCATAGAATTTTCTAATAAATTTATAACTTCCTTCAACAGCACTATCATTCCACTCTAACTCTTTTGTTGGAGGAGCTGCAAACATCATAAATAATCGTGCTGTATCTGCTCCATATTTTGAAACAATAGCATCTGGGTCTATAACATTTCCTTTAGATTTTGACATCTTTGCACCATCTTTTAAAACCATACCTTGAGTAAGTAAGTTTTTAAATGGTTCAATTGAATTTGTATATCCAAGTTTATTTAATGCTTTTGTAAAGAATCTTGCATATAAAAGATGTAAGATAGCATGTTCTATTCCACCAATATATTGATCTACATCCATCCAATAATCACTATTTTGTTTATCAATCCCTTTATCATTCCAATGTTTAGGATTTGTAGCATATCTTAAAAAATACCAAGAAGACTGTACAAAAGTATCAAGAGTATCAGTTTCTCTTATGGCATCAATTCCACAAGATGGACAAGCACAATGTTTCCAAGTAGGATGAGTATCAAGAGGGTTACCCTCTCCTGTAATCTCTACATCTTCAGGTAAAGTTACTGGTAGATTTTCTATTTTTTCAGGAACTAATCCACATTTTTCACAATGTACAAAAGGAATAGGAGCTCCCCAATATCTTTGTCTTGAAATTCCCCAATCTCTTAACTTATAATTTATAGTCTTTTTACCTAAATTATTTTGTTCAAAGTGATAAAGAATAGCTTTTTTTGCTTTATTGTTTGTCATATCTGTAAATTCACCAGAATCTACTAAAATACCAGGCTCAGTATATGCATTTTTAAGATTGATAATACCTTCTTTAGTATCGATAACAATTCTGATATCAAGTTTATATTTACTAGCAAATTCAAAATCTCTATCATCATGCGCAGGCACAGCCATAACAGCTCCTCCCCCATAAGATACTAATACAAAGTTTGCTACCCATACTGGTATTTTTTCACCAGTAAGTGGATGAATAACATCAATATCAAGACTAACACCCTCTTTATCTTGCATCGCTCTATCCCTATCCCCTACTTTTTGCATATCTTTAATAAGTGCAATTTTTGCAGGACTTAGTAAGTTATTTTCAATCATATCTTTTACGATTGGATGTTCAGGTGCAAGTGCTGAATATGTAACTCCATAAATGGTATCAGGTCTTGTTGTAAATACAGTATATTTATCAAACTTGTTGTTTAGTTTTTCTTTTGATTGTTCTGAAAGTTCAAAGTCAAACTCTAGTCCTTCACTTCTACCTATCCAATTTTCTTGCATAGTTAAAACTTTTGATGGCCATTGACCGTCAAGTGTTTTTAAATCATCAAGTAATGTTTGTGCAAAATCTGTAATACCTATATAATATCCAGGCATCTCTTTAAGTGCTACTTCATTATCACATCTCCAACAACAACCATCCTCTACTTGCTCATTTGCTAAAACCGTATGACAATCTTCACACCAATTTACTGTTGAAGATTTTTGATAAAGTATACCATCTTTATACATATCAATTATAAATTCTTGTTCCCATTTTGAATATAGCTCATCACTTGTAGCAAACTTTCTTGTTTTAGAAAAACTAAGACCTAACCCTTCTAATTCTTTTTCCATATAATCTATATTTTCATAAGTCCATTTTTTAGGATGTGATTTATGTTTAATGGCAGCATTTTCAGCAGGCATACCAAAAGAATCCCAACCAATAGGATGTAAAACATTAAAGTTATTTTTTCTAAAGTGACGAGCAAAAGCATCACCTAAACAATAATTTCGCACATGACCCATGTGTATTCTACCACTAGGATATGGAAACATTGAAAGGATAAACTTCTTTTCTTTTTCTTTAGCTTCTTGTGAATCTTCATCGAAAGGTTCATTTATATTATTGTCATTCCAATATGTTTGCCATTTTTGTTCTATATCTTTTGGTTCATAAGAGTTATTCAAAGTTATCCTTTTAGTATCATTTATCTATCTTTCTAATTATTTGTATTTTAGTTAAATTTTATTGATATATCGGTTAAGTGGATTTTTGTTCTCTCGTTCCCAACTTGTAGTTGAGAATGCATACTAAAACTAACAATATCATATCATTCAAACTCACATATAAGTTCCCAAGTACAACTTGGGAACTAGCTTAAGTACAAGTTGGGAACTATTAATTTAGTTTTATTTTTTATTACGATATAACCAATGGTTTGGTTTTCTATTTAGTTGCATTACTGCCAAGATAATTATTTCATCATCTCTTTGATAATAAATTATTCCAAATGGAAATCTATTTGTTAGGCATCTTCTGATGTTATTATCTAAAGATTGCCAAGCATTTGGAAAATTTAATATCCTTTGTATTGTTGTATATACTTCATTCGCAAATTCTAAACCTAAATTGATTTAACATTCTTCATAATAATCTATTGAAATATTAAATTCAATTTCAGCTTCTGGATGAAATGAATATTTCATTTATTCTTTTAGTCTTTGAGATATTTTTTTAAAAACATCATCTCCATTTATTAATTTAATATTGTCATATTCAATTTCTTTTTTTCGTTTATTAACTTCTTTAATCCATAAGTTATCTATTGATTTATGAATAGGATTAATACTATTTAATATCTTATCAACAATTTTAGTTTTTAAATCTATTGGCAAAATATCAATCTCTTCAAATAATTCTTCTTGTCTTAAAGCTATCATGTTAAACTCCAATAATGTATTTATAAGTATGATTATAACAAAAGTTAAGTGAATTTTACTTAACTTAACTTTATATTCCCCTCGTTCCCAACTTGTAGTTGGGAACGCATACTAAAACTAACAATATTATATCATTCAAACTCACATATGAGTTCCAAAGTACAACTTGGGAACTAGATTAATAATAGATTTGATTATTTTGATTTTATTTATTTAAAATATCAGATTTGTGGGAGATGTGAATCAGAAAGTGTTATCTCAAATATGAGCTTACTAATGTAAGTGATTGTTTGAGATGGCACTTTATGGTTTACATATCACGCAAATATGCTATTTTAAACTGTTCCTTGTTCGAACTGGGCACGGATTCTGTCTTTTTCTTTGTTTCTTTTATCTTTCTCAGCAAGCCCTGTCCGATAGTTTCCAATAGAAAAATTCAACTGAACTAAAAATGAAGCAGCAACAAAGATAGAAGAATAAGTACCAATAATAATACCTACAAGTAAAGTGAAACTAAATCCATTTATAATCTCTCCACCAAAAAGGTATAGAGTCAATACAACAAAGAATGTTGTAAGTGAAGTAAGTGTTGTTCTACTTAATGTTTTTGATACTGAATCATTTACAACTTTATCTAAGTCTGTTTCTTTAGAGGTTGTAACACCCTCTCTAATTCTATCAAATACAATAATTGTATCATTTAGAGAATACCCAAGAATAGTAAGAATAGCAGCTAAAATATCAAGATTTACATCTATATTAAATAGTACAATTGCACCAAGTGCAATTGATATATCATGAATAAGAGCTAAGATAGATGCAATAGCAAATCTCCACTCAAATCTAAATGATACATAAATAAGAATAACAATTAAAGCTAAAGATAAAGCCATAATACCTTTTTCTTGTAAAGCATCACCAACTTTAGGTCCAACCATATCAACTCTTCTTATCTCATAAGTACCAGTAACTTTTAAGATTTCTCTTATATCATCACCAATATCTTGTCCAAGTTCTGTAGTTGAAGTTGGTATTTTAATAATCACTTCTTCATCAGTACCAAACTTAGTAACAACTGCTTTAGTAAAAGTTTCATTTTTTGATAATAAATCTCTTATATCTTGTATAGGTGCAGCTTTTGTATACTGTACTTGAACTAATGTTCCACCAGAAAAGTCAATACCTAAATTCATTCCTTTTGTAAAAAGTAATACAAAAGACGCAATAACTAAAAAAGCTGAAAAGCCAAGAAATGGCAGTCTTTTTCCCATAAAATCATATGTTTTATTTGATTTAAAAATTTCCATTAACTTATACCAAACCATTTCTTTAAATTTTTATCTTTTGTCATCTTAGGCATTAGAGCATCATAAATACCATGTGTACCTAAAATAGCAGTAATCATAGAAGCCATAATACCAATACTAATAGTAATAGCAAAACCTTTAATAGGTCCTGTTCCATAAGCATATAAAATAACTGCAACTAATAGTGTTGTAATATTTGCATCTAAAATAGCAGACATTGCGTTGTTGTATCCATTTTCTATTGCTTTTGGAATACTTGCACCAGATTTTAGTAACTCTCTAATCCTTTCACCAATAATAACATTTGCATCAACTGCCATACCAACAGTAAGAACAATACCAGCCATACCAGGTAGAGTAAGTGTAGCCCCAAACATCGCCATAACTGCAATAATAATAAATATATTTGTTATAAGTGCAACATTTGCAATAACTCCACCAATACCATAGTAAACAACCATAAAGATTATTACAAGTACAAATCCACTAATTAAAGCAAACATTGAAGCATTAATACTATCAGCACCCAAACTTGGTCCAACTGATCTTTTTTCAAGCACAATAACAGGAGCAGGTAAAGCACCACTTCTTAAAGCAATAGCAACATTTCCAGCTTCACTAACAGTAAATCCACCAGAAATTTGTCCACTTCCACCACCAATTCGCTCACGAATAACTGGTGCAGAAAATACTTTTCCATCAAGAACAACAGCAAGTCTTTTTCCAATACTCTTAGCAGTAAAATCACCAAATACTTTTCCACCAAATGCACTAAGTGTAAAAGATATAACAGCTTGGTTTCCTTCATCAAAGGCAACTCTTGCATCAACTACTTGAGAACCTGTAAGAATTGGTATTTGTTTTACTATGTATTTTATTGAAGGATCTTTTGAATCTTCAAGAATAATATCACCTATTTCTTTTGCATCTTCATTACTCATAGTATAAACTTGATCAGATTTTATCTCATCTATTGCCATAAGTTCTAAGTTTGCAGGTTTAGATATAAGTTCTCGTGCTCTTTGCTCTTCTTCTTGTGTTTTAATACCAGGAAGTTCTACAACGATATCTGTATTTCCTTGTCTAGTAACAGAAGGTTCTGCAAGTCCAAATTGGTCAAGTCTATTTCTTATAGTTTCAATAGCTTGAGAAACAGCAGAATCTTTTGTAATTTCAATTTGAACATCAGTTAATGATATAGTATAAACTAAATCATCAGATTTTTCAATTTTAAGACCTTTTATCTCTTCAAGCATGATATCAAGATTGTTCATCTCTGCATCATCTAAAAGTATAAATGATAAATCTAAAGGATTTATTGTTAAGTCTTCTATTAAAATATCTTTGTCATCTGAAAAATACTGCACAGTTGCAGCAATAGATTTTATTTTTGATTCTACTGCTTTTTGTGTTTGAACACCAAGTAATAGATGTAGTCCACCTTGTAAGTCAAGACCTAGAGATATTTTTTTACCTTCTATGTCTTGGTTAAAAGATGGAATAGCAAATATTACTCCAAATAGTGTTGCTAGTATGAATATTACTAGCCTATAGTTAAAAATTCTCAATTTAGAATTCTAGTCTTCCCATTTGCTTGAAACAAATGATTTAATAAGCCTAGCTTCAGTTCCATCAACATTTTTGATTTTATAAAAATCTTCTTCAACTTTTAGTATTTCAACTATTAAGCCTCCACTTGTTATAATCTTATCACCTTTAGCTAAAGCATCTAGCATTGCATTGTGCTCTTTTTGTTGCTTTTGTTGTGGTCTGATAATTAAAAAATAAAATATCGCAAATAATACGATAAGAGGCATTAATGAACCTAATAAACTTCCTTGACTTTCCATGTTGAATCCTTTTTCTTCTTCTGTAAATTTACAAGATTATACTAAAAATTTCATAATAAATGGCTTTATTACAGCTATGCTATTTTCTGCGTTTATTTATCTTGAATATTTTGACTTGACAAATAAATTATTAAATACAATTTTACTCATAATTTCATATATTTTAATAGTGACTTTGGATAAAAAATCTGTATTTTTTACTGGCTTTTTTATAGGGATTTTATGGTTTTGGTGGGTTGCAAATAGTTTTATATATTATGAACTAGCTTACCTTATGCCTCTTATTGTTTTTGTATTTGCTTTGGGATATGGAATCATATTTTATCTTACTGCTATATTTAAAAATATATTTGTAAGAATAATTCTAGTTTATTGTTTAACATTTGTAGAACCTTTTGGATTTAATTGGTTTAAAATAGACTTACCTCTTATAAATACTTACTTTAACACATATGAGTCAAAAATACAAAAACCGCCTTTAGATATATATATGCCCCAATACAATCTAAGTCAAGATAAAAAATGGAACAAAAAATATATAAATGAAATAGTAAATACAAATATAAAAAATATTGATTTTGCTATACAAAATAATTATGATTTAGTTATCTTACCTGAGACTGCTTTTCCAATGATTTTAAATAAACAAAAGCAATTAATAAATACTCTAAAAGAAAAATCAAAAGATATCACTATAGTTACAGGTGCATTATCTCTTAAAAACAATCAATACCTAAACTCAACATTTATGTTTCAAGATTCAAAAGTAACTATTGCAAATAAAGTTGTATTAGTACCATTTGGAGAAGAAATACCATTGCCTAAAGTTTTTGTTGACTTAATAAATAAGTATTTCTTCAATGGTGCAAGTGATTATACAAGTGCATCAAAACCAAGTGACTTTACTATAAAAGGTACAAGCTTTAGAAATGCGATATGTTATGAAGCAACAACAGATACTATATATGAAAATATGAAGTCACCATATGTAATTGCAAGTTCAAATAATGCTTGGTTTGCACCTTCTATTGAGCCTACTTTACAAAAACTTCTTTTAAGATACTATGCTAAAAAGCATAAGCTTTATATATATCATTCTACTAATATGTCATCAAATATGATTGTAAAATAAAAAGGTCGAAGTATAAAACTTCGACCTTTTTATTTTTCTTTAGTATTGTGAAATATTAAGACACAATACCTTTAATCATAAAGAATACCCCAGCACTAAGTGTTGCTGCTGCTGGTACTGTTATAATCCATGCAGCGATTATTTTCTTAACTGCATCTCTTTTAACATATTTGATTTTCTTAGCAGATTTAAATTCTTTCTTTTCAACTTTTACTAATTCTTGTTTTTCATCTATAAGTTTATATAGTTCTACTATTCTTTGATATTGTGCTTTTGATTTTTCTTCTATTTTATCAAGTTTTTTAAACTCACTTTGCATAGAATCTAGCTCTTTTTTATCAGCTTTAAATTGTTCTCTAACTTTTGATAAAAATTTACTCTCACCTCTATCAAGATATTCTCTTAAAAAACCAACACCAAATACACCTCCAACTGCAATATGAGTTGAAGATACAGGAAGTCCAAGTTGAGAAGCAATTATAACTGTAATAGATGCCGCCATTGCAATAGAGAATGCTCTCATTTGGTCTAGTTCTGTTATCTCTGAACCAACAGTTCTAATAAGCTTAGGTCCGTATAAAGCAAGACCAACAGCAATACCAAGTGCACCAACACCCATAACCCATAATGGAATCTCGGATTTACCTGACATACCACCATTTACTATTGCATCATTTATTGCAGCTAATGGACCAATTGCATTTGCAACATCATTTGCACCATGTGCAAAACTTAACATTGCAGCTGAAAATATTAAAGGAATAGTAAAGAGTGTATTTACACCTGCTCTTGTACTTTCAAGTTTATCTGCTGCTTTAGCGATCATTGGTTTTACTAAAAAGTATATTGCAACTGCAAATGCAAAACCAATCATAAGTGCAGTTAGAAAATCAACTTTAACAATTTTCTTAATACCTTTTAATATAAGGTAAGTTGAAAATGCCATTGCCATAAGAGCAACTAAAAATGGTACAACTTTTTTAGCATTTGCAATCACATCATCAGTATTTACTATCTTGGACTTTATGAGATATAGAAATGATGCAGCAATTACACCACCAAGCACAGGAGATATTATCCAAGATGCAGCAATTTTACCCATTGTTCCCCAAGCAACAATAGAGAAACCAGCAGCAGCAATACCCGCACCCATAACTCCACCCACAATAGAATGTGTAGTAGATACCGGAGCACCAATATATGTAGCAAAGTTAAGCCAAACTGCCGCACTTAATAAAGCAGCTGTCATAGCCCAAATAAATACTTCAGGATTTTCAATCATAGCAGGATCAATAATACCTTTTTTGATAGTTTTTACAACTTCACCACCAGCTATTAAAGCTCCAGCTGCTTCAAAAATTGCAGCAATTACAATAGCCCAAAACATAGTAAGTGCTTTAGAACCAACTGCTGGTCCTACATTGTTAGCAACATCATTTGCTCCAATATTCATAGCCATATATGCACCAAACACTGCACCAATGATTAAAAATGTATTGTTTTCTAACCCTGAGTTTGTCATAGTACTATATATAAATACTAGAGCAATAAATAAAAATGCAATTGCAAGTCTTCTGTAACCACCAGATGTATTTGCTTGCGTAACTTGCTCCATTTTCTTGATAGTTTTGATATCCATTGTGAACCTTTTTATTACTTTTTTGTTCTGTATTTTACAGTTTATCGTCTTATTTATTAGTTAAAAAAATAGTGGGTAAATATACCAAATATAGTGATTTTATATAAAAAAGTAATAATTTATTACTAAAGAATTTCGAAATTTGTAAGTTTAAACTATCAAACCATTTTTTGTAAAATTATTTATTGTTGTTGTTATTATATCTTTTACATCTTTGAAATTCAAAGATGTCGCTCTACAAGCTAATTGAAGTGATTTTTTTGATGTATGATTATTTCTTAAATATTTAAAAAAGAAATACACAACTTTTGTGATTTCTATATAATATACTTCAAAATCATTAATATCTTTATATATTAGTATATATTGCTTTTTATTGTTATTTTTATTCGCAATATCAAATTTAGTTTTTAGAACTGTTGCATTTGTAGATAATCTATATCTTTTGTTCCAGTTAAGTTTTCCACTTTTAAATTTAGAATTTGAAACATACATTTTTACTTGTATTGATTCAAACTCTAATAAGTCTTTATGTTGTTTAGTTTTGATCTTTTTTGTTCTTATTAAAAACTCTGCAAACTCAAATGGTATTTTCCATACATATGCTGTATTTGCTCCATATGTAATAAAATTTCTTATATACTCTTCTAATAAATCTTCAGGAATTAAAGAATAAAAGATAGGAAAAGAAGATTTTATAACATCATCAAATCTAAGATATATCAGGTCTTGGTATATCTCAACGGCATCGTTTGAAATAAACTCTTTAGAAGTAACTTGGAGAAAAAAATCTTTTTGAGTTTTAAGAGTTGTCATAAATACCCTTTAAGATATTGTATTCGTTCATCAGTTCATCTAATGGAGGAATATTATTATCCCTTTCAAGTAATGCTGGTGCTTTGTGTTTATCTAAACAATACTTAGTTAAATCCCATACTTCATCTTTTACAGGAGTTCCATGAGTATCTATCCATAAGTTTTCTTTGTATTCAAGATATCCTGCTACATGATAGTATGCCACTTTGGACATATCTAAGTCATCAATATATTTATATGGATTGAATTTGTGATTAAAAGAGTTTACAAATACATTGTTGATATCAAGAAGCATCTTTGCTCCACTTTTTTTAAAAATATCATTTATAAAATCTATTTCACTCATAGTTGAATCTGGTACATAGTAGTATGTAGCATTTTCTAAAATTAATTCTCTTTTTAGATAGTTCTGAACAAAATCAACTTTTTCACACACCTTACTCACTTCTTTAGGAGTCATGGGTAAAGGTAAAAGTTCATATGTTTGAATATTTTCTAAAGATGAAAAGCTTAAATGTTCAGAATAGTTTTCTATCTCATATCTATCAAGAAATTCTTTTAGTTTTTTTAAAAAGTTCATATCAACATCTTCATAAGAGCCAATTGATAAAGATAAGCCATGACATACAAGTTGATGTTCACTTGCTATTTGTTCAAATATTTTCTGGTATCTTTTAGGGGTATCTATCCAGTTTTCTGGAACTATTTCAAGCCATGATGGCTTTTCTTCTAAAGTTGGTATATCAAAAATAAAATCACTTCGTAATCCTAAACCACAACCATTTATATTTTTCATATTCATATACCCTTATTTTTAAAGAGAATTTAGAATTTAAATTCCCTAAGACATTTTACTTTTTAAATAGAAGATTGTCAAGACTGAATTTTCCTGCCCCATGAGAGAGAAAAATCATAAGAAACAATCCATAATACAATGGTATTTCAAAGCCATTATCACCAGCACTAAATCCATTTGGTAAGTGTACTGTTAGAACTGCAACTATCATTATAACTATAAGGGGAATAGAAATAACTCTAGTAAGTAAACCTAAAGTAAGTAAAACTACTCCAAGAATTTCTGTTGTTGCTGCCATGTAGGCATTTAGTAGTGGCATTGGTATTCCCATTGAAGCAAACCAATTTGCTACATTTTCAATATTTCCCCATTTTTGCATAGCTGGTTCATAAAAACCGTATGCCACTACTACCCTTGCAGTTAAAAGAGAAAGTGAACTTAAGTTTTCACTTAGACTGCTAAACTGTAAATATTTATCTTTTATACACATATTATACTCCTTTTGAGTATTATCAGAAACACGTTAGATTACATACTTCCACATTTACCAGCTCCACAAGAACCAGATGATTTTTTTGGTTTCATTGAAGCTCCGCATTTTCCTGCTCCACATGAACCTGAAGATTTTTTAGCTTTCATATCAGCACCACAAGAACCTGTTGCTTTTTTCTTCATATCTGACCCGCATTTTCCTGCTCCACATGAACCATTTTTTTTACCTTTCATCTCTTCACATTTTTCTGTTGTACATTTACCAGAATTTTTCTTCATATCAGCACCACATTTTCCTGCTCCACAACTACCATTCATACCTGCAAATGCAGATGTACTCATTATTGCTGCTCCTAGAACTATTGATGCTAAATTATTTCTTGTTTTCATATTGAATCCTTTTTGTTTATGTAAAATTATAATATGTTCTATGTGGAGTAATTGTGTAGTGTGAATATATTAACAATTATTTAGATAATATTTATAAAAATATAAAAGATACATATGAATACAAAATCAAATCACACATCACTAAATATAACTGAAGATAAATATAATGGTATAACTATAGATGGTTCAAATCTTCCAGATAATATAAATACATTTGAAAAAGAGTTATTAAAAATATTATATAAAAATAAACTAAGAAATCTATTATGGATAAAAATACCTATTTACAAATCTAATTTTATACCTTTACTTACTACACATGATTTTGTATTTCATCACTGTAATGAAGAAGATATAACACTTCTAAAAAGAATATCAACAAACCCCATCATACCTACAGCTAAAAATCACACACTAGGAGTTGGTGCAGTTGTAATAAGTGACAATAAACTTTTAGTTATAAAAGATAAATTCCAAAAAGGATTTAAACTACCAGGTGGGCATATAGATGATAGAGAAAATATAACAACGGCACTAAAAAGAGAAGTATTGGAAGAGACTGGTATAAAAATAGAATTTAAAAATATTATTAGTTTAGGACATTTTAGTCCATCTCAATTTAGAGAATCAAACCTTTATATAGTATGTACAGCTAAAGCACTCTCGTGTGAAATCAATATACAAGACGCAGATGAGATACTAGAATCAAAATGGTTGAATTTAGATGATTTTTTCTTAGATGAAGAGATACTTTCGTATAACAAAGCTTTAGTAAAAAGCGCCATAGAAAATAAAGGTTTAAAAAAAGATGAATGTAATTTTTTTACAAATCCAAATAAAACATATGAATTCTTTTTTTAAACCTATTTAGTGAATATTTATTTATTTCTCATCTCCATACCTGTACAGCTTGCATTGTCACAACCTTTCATACCGCATTTACCTGCATATGAATCTTCATCATCTTTGTTAAACTCAGCTTCTTGCTCTACTTGAACTCTTTCTTCATGCATTTTCATTCTTTCTTCATCACTCATAAGCATCATTGGCATCATTGCCATTGCTGATGATCTATTTTCTACATTTACACTAAAGTTATATAAACCAAATGTTATTAGAATAGCTAAGATTCCTGTTATTAATTTTTGAAAAGTATTGAATGTTTGTATTTTTTCTTTTTGTACTACTTCACAAACTCCACCTGGACAATGTTTAGCTTTTTCTTTGTTGAATAAATTGTATATATTGCAGCCTAAACATATTGAAAAAGCAGACTCACTTATAAGTAGAACTAAACATACAATACATATGATTATTTTTATAGGTGTCATTTGTGGATCTAAAACTAGCAAGTAAAACATAACAATAGATAAAAGTAATCCAATAGACCAAGCAAATCTTTTTTGTGCTGCACCTACATATTCTGGAATTTGATTTTGTACAAAAAATCTACCCAGAAGTAAACTTGGTGAATAATTTGGATTTATAACTCTAATTGCAAAATCAACCATAAAAAAGCCAACAAAGTATTGTGCAAATACAAAATGACCTAACATAAAGCTATTTAGAAAACTTAAAAAACCAAATACAAAAAGAAGCCCAGCTCCAGCTCTAGCTTCTCTTTCATTTAAAACTTTTATATCATAACCTTCAACTTCATTTCCAAAATAATAAAACATATTTTTCTCCGATATTTTATATTTAGAAGTATATAAAATAGTATGTGTAATTAGTGTGTAGTTTTTATTTTGTTTCGTGGAACAAAGTCTAAAACTGTAGCATTTATACAGAATCTACTTCTTCCATCAAGTCTAGGAAATACATGACCTAAGTGAATACCACTTTTTTTAGCTATTATTTCTATTCTTTTCATACCATAAGAGTTGTCTAGTTTTTCTATTGTTGTTCCAGCGACTGCTTTATAAAAGCTAAGCCATCCTGAGCTTGAATTAAATCTATCTTTTGTATCAAATAATATATCTCCAGATAACTTATCTACAAACACACCATCAGGAGTATTTTTGAAAATCTTATATTGTTTACAGTATCTTCCATCTGTTCCTTTTTTAAATGCTACATTGTAACTCTCTGATTTATTCCCTAGTTTAAATACTCCAAGAGTTTTATAGAACTTACTAGCATCCATAAATCCTCTATGAGCTATTTGTTCTTTTCCATCTTCTATAAATAATATAGTTGGTGTTGCAAAAAGTTTTGTCTTTATATCAAAACCTTTTAAGTCTTTTGCAAAAACTGTTCGTAAAGGTATAGTTCCATTATAATGTTCTGATACTTCGGCTTCAAACTTTTCACAATATGGACAAAATGCTTCTGATTTTATAACTATTATTTCTTTACCAACTAAAGGTAAAACTACATCACTTTTTACTTTTTCTTGTTTCTCAAACTTTATACCTGTACTATGATTTGGACAGTATCCGTTTGGATTTTTTTCTAAATAGTTTTGATGAAAGTTTTCTGCATCCCAAAATGTAGTAAGTGGATTTATAGTTGTTACTATATTTCCATATCCATTTTTTTGTAATAATTCTTGATATACTTTTTTTGTAGAAAATGATATTTTCTTTTGATTATCATTTGTATAAAATATTGCACTTCTATAGTTTGTGCCTATATCATTGCCTTGTCTGTTTTTTTGTGTTGGATCGTGTAGTTCCCAAAAAGATTTAATAAGTTCTTTTGATGTTATTTTTGAATTATCAAATACTACTCTTACTGCTTCAGTGTGATTTACTATGCCATTTGATGGTTTGTTATATCTGTATTTTAATACATCATTATAACTTGGATTTTTAAAGTTACCACCTGTGTATCCTGATTTTACATTTATAACTCCAGGTAAATTCTCAAAGTGACTCTCAACTCCCCAAAAACACCCAGCTGCAAATACTATCTCTGCTATCATTTTATAATCC
>DQSS01000169.1 GCA_015663165.1 Arcobacter sp.
ATGGACAAATTCCAACTCCTATCTATTACATTATTAAAGGGCTAGATTGTACCAAAGCTACTCAATTGAGTAATGTAGCACAAATAAGAATTAATGCTCCTTGTTACTGTCCGACATACGATACTAAATCTGTAGACACAATAAACCTACTTAGTATGTTATTACTGATACTCTTAACAAGCACTATAACTCTATTTAATATTAAAAAAGAGTTATAGTTATTAAAAAATAGTAGAAGATAACTTCTACTATTATATAAGTATACTAACTTTTAAATCTTTTTCAAATGGTATTTCTAATACAAAAGCATCTCTCAAATTATTAAATCCCAATGCATAACTATACGTAGATACGGTAAAGTTTTTATTATTAACTCTAAGCTTTTTAACAATTTCCTCTTTATTTACCGAAGGATGAAAATGAAACTTAGCAATTGCTTCAGATACCTCACTTAATGTATCTTCTATATCGACCTTTTGATAATCAAAATTCCATTTTCGTGTATGTAAAATTTTATCTTTTTTATAGCCATCATGTGTGGCGTTAACAAAAGACTCACCTTCTTCTATGTAAATTATATTTGCTCTATTAGCAACACGAAACCCACCCCATACATCACTTTGATTCTGTCCATTAACTGCTACTGTATTATGAGAAGCTGTTGAACGTTCAAGAGTTCTTCGTTCATTTGTCTCATAAGTACTTAATCCAGTATCCACAATGAAAGGTTTTCCTCCTACTCTAAGCTCAAAATTAAAAGTATCAGCATGGGCATGACCAGGAATATAATCAGCCCCAATATGTCCAATATCAAGAATACACTCATAATTTTCATTACTTACTTTTCTATAACCACTACTCGATAAACTTAATTTCTTTATACTCAACCCTAAGCTCTTAGCATACTCAAAAAGTTGTGCTGATTTAGGTGCAATACCGTTTGTACTGTCATTCAGCAAAGGTATGTCTCCATTCACGTAAGTCATTTCTTTTAGCCAAGACAACATCAGCTCTGACTTATGACCCAAGAAACTTTCTAACCCATTTTCTTGCCACTTATTATTTCTAAGTAAATTTATACAATCTAAAACTCTAAAAAGCATAATTTGATGATACATAGGACTAAGTTCAAAATGAGCACCATCTTCTAAAATTTGTTCTTCTAACTCTTCTTCTAAAATTTCTTTAGCTTTTTTATATAAAACTTCATCTTGAAAATAATAAGCACCAAAAAGTAAAGAAAAACCATTTTCGAGTAAATGGTTTCCTAAAAGATGATACTCTAAATTATCTAGTAAAATATAATATTGAGCATAAAGAGAATTGTCTATTTTTTGATTTTTAATTTGTTGAGAAGAAAGGTATTTAACCCAATTAATGGCACGCAGGGAAATAGGGAATGGCTCTAATCCATCTTTTATGTCTTCTATATTATCTATAAAGGATTCTATTAATAAAATATTATCTGTTTGATTGTCTTGGGACAAATAGTCAAAATAAGTTAAATTATACGTCCAAAGTTTACCATGTTTAGCATAATTCCAATCTATCGTAGTTTCAAAGGTTGCCTCTAAGTTCAAAAAACTAAACTTCTGATTTCCAAAATAACAATCTGCAATATGAATACTTTTTTGAAGTTTTAAAGTTTGAACATTAGTACTTTTGGAAAAAATATATTTTTTTCCAAGTGCTGTTCGTACGCGTTTCCGAGCAAAGTAATAAAGCCTATAATTAATCTGCTTAGGCTTTAAATACTTAACGGTGTTAAAAAGACGAATGTAGCTACTTAACATCGACTAAAGTACCAACATTAATTGATTCAAGAATTTTAAATGTTGTTTTAGTTGTGTTATAAATCGATTCAAAAGAGATAGCAGGAGTTCCTGTTTTAACAGCTTCTTTAAAAGCTTTAAACTCATTGGCAAAACCTTTGTCTTGATTGGAACTTTTTTCTTTTTTCTTTTTCCCATTCTCATAAATAATCAGTTCTCTAAAGTCATGCATTTCCATACTAATCCCAGAACCAAAGACTTCAATATACTCTTTTGACATGGTACTATCTCCATAAGCATAATAAGCAATGGTGGCTGTACTTCCATTTTCATAGTTTAGAATAATATTGACATTATCTTCATCAGGAATTGATTGATTCGGTTTTTGCACAGTTGATGCATATACAGAAACAATTTCGCTGTCAATTAAAAACGAACAAGTATCAATAAAATGACAAACCTCCCCAATAATACGTCCACCACCAAGCTCTCTGTCTTGAATCCAAACATCTTTAGGAATGATTCCAGCATTAACTCTATAGTTAACAGAAATTTGTCCACTCAAATGTTTTTTCATGGTTTGAACCATTGGTGAAAATCTTCTGTTGAAACCAACTTGAACCAATGATTCACCACTATGTGCAGCAGCAATACTTTCTAATTCTTCTGGATAAATACAAAGAGGTTTTTCAACAAAACAATGTTTTTTATTTTCAATTGCTTTTTCCACTAAACTTGCATG
>DQSS01000094.1 GCA_015663165.1 Arcobacter sp.
GAAGCACTACGCAAGAATTACTTGGATTTAGGTGCGAAAGTTGAGATAATAAACAATGCAAAAGATATTTTACTAGAAAAAGATATTATTGACTCTTGGATAAAAATAGATTGTGAAATACAAAATAATAATATAATTATAACTATAGAAGACAATGGTGGTGGTATACCTGAAGAAATCATACCAAAAATATTTGATCCATATTTTACCACAAAACATCAGTCTCAAGGTAGAGGGCTTGGACTGCATATGAGTAGAGATACCATAGTAAATAGCCTAAAAGGTAATTTATCTGTAACAAATACAAATAATGGTGCAAAGTTTTATATAGAAATACCTATAGTTAAATAGATTATTTTATAATTTTTATTACTCTTTTTGGAAGATAAACTTCTGTTTCATTTAGTACAGATACTTTTCTTAGTGTTAAAGAATCACTTTGCTTTGTACTTGTACAAGCTACAAAAAATATACCTATCATACTTAATACTATAATTTTATTTATTTTACTTTTCATATTATTTTTCTTCTTTAATTTTTTCTAATGCTACATAAGTATTATTTATACTTTTTGTTACTTTATTGATTAGTACCTTCTCATCAAATAAAGCTACTGCTATAGTGTTTGTTGAAGGTGTAAATCTTTTATCAATAGATATTCTTATTTTTATTTTTCCCAAAGATGATTTGATATAACATAAATCATCATGTATTAAATTGTATTGTTTTGCAGTTTTTTTAGATATATATCCATAACTTTGCATTGTTTTACTATATAGTTCAGGTACTCTCATAGTAAGAGTTCCTGTGTTTGATTGTTCTTCTAGTTTTATAGATGTTAGAAGCAATTTATCTTTTTTTACATTATCACTTTTTATATAAGGTATTGCAAATATCTTAGCTCTATATTTTAATGATTTTGTTTTTTCGTTTGTAATTTTATTTAGGTTACCAAACGGTAATGCTTTGACTCCCATTTTTCCATAAAAAATATAAGTATCTTTTAGTTTTGCTGCTTTGTTAGCATATATATCATCTCTTGGGTTAAAAATATATTTAGTTTCTTTATCGAATAAATAAGGCCATTTTTTTGATGTATAGTCGTTAGATGTGGAAAAACTACCAATATCAAATCCAGCTGCTGAACCAAATAATCTATATTCTTCAAAAAGATATTTTTGTATAAAAAATCCATACCCTTCAAATATAACACCATCTGAACCAAGTATATTCCTTGAATCCCCATTTACTTCAGAGTTTAAAATATTTTCTTCTTTAGAAAAAGAATGAGATCTTTTTGAAGAAAATAGAATTTTAAATAAATTAGTATTTTCTTCATATCCATACTTATATGAATCAATAACTATATCTTTGAGTCCTTGACCATTTGACAATTTAGCATTACCCCAAGTATCTTTAACCTTGAATCTTTTAGAAAACTCTAAACATTGCCATAAATCACTCATAGACATACCTTCAGGTTCTATTTGTTGATTCCATTGTTGAATTCTTCTTTCAGTATTTCCAAATGCACCTGATGTTTCAAGATGTTCAGCTGTTGGTAGTATAAGGTCACTTAAAGATGAAGTTATGCTTCCATAACAATCAGAAGTCACAACAAATAAATCTTCTATTTCTTGTATTTTATTTATATTGTTTAAATATAAAGAATCACTTTGATAAGGATTTGTATTTGTTATCCATACAAATTTAGTTGTATTATTCATAATATTATTAAAAAGATTATCTTTGTTGTTTGAACATACTGAGTTTAGTGTACCTTCTGGAATATTCCAAATAGCTTCTGTTTTTGTTCTATGTTCTTTATATTTTATAAACATATTAGAAGGCAGTTTTGAAGAATATAGTCCTAGTTCATTTGATGTACCAGCACTTGATGCTTGACCATTTAATGGATACGCACCACATCCAGCTCTTGAATGTTTGTTTAGTAGTAAATGTAAACTATTTAATGCCAAGTTGGTTTGAAATGAATTTTCTTGCTTATTTATACCACTAGACCAATAAGACAATACTCTTGTTTTTGCATCTATATAATAAGAACTAAGCTCTTTTAGTTTATTTTTAAACTCATTTATATTTTCTTTTTCATCAGCTTTTAGTTTTGAAGCAACATAATCTAAAGTATATTTTTTCAAAGACTTTTTGTAGTTCTTATAAGATATTTCCCAGTGTTCATATCTATCATCATCTGTATTTATTTTTATATCACCTAATTTAGCAAAAATAGTATGTCTTTTTATAAAAGACCAATCTATTTTGTCTTCGTTGTTATATATAAATTCATGTGCTAAATAGTTTATAAGTAAAATATCTTTGTTTGGCTTTATAAATATCTCTTCATTGGCATCTTTTGAAGTTTGATTTTTAATAGTTGTGATATTTATAAATTTATATTTTTTATTTTTATCTTTTGCTTTTAATACTTTAGAATATATTATAGGATATGTTTCAATTAGATTCACACCCCAAGAAACAAATGTATCACTTAACGCTATATCATTAAAAGAACCACTTGGAGTGTTTGTACCATATATAGTATTTAAAGCATTAGATGCAACTTCACTTGAAAATGAAGAAGAGTTTGAGATATTATTAGAACGAAAGCCTGCTTTATATAGTTTTGATAATGCATATCCATGATATATAGATGTTTGTCCACTTGTATATAGTCCAACACCATCAACCCCAGAAGTGAGTAAAGCTTTTTTTGCTTTTTCTTCCATGATGTCAAACGCTTTTAGCCAAGTAATTGGTGTAAGTTTTCCATTTTTATCATACTTATTGTTTGTCATTCTAAGCAATGGTGTAGTTAATCTATCTTTTGAATATAAAATTGATCCATTATGAAAACCTTTACTACAAAGTTCTCCATTATTAACTGTAGATAATTCATCTCCTTTTATAGAAACAATTGTTTTTCTATTATCAATATTTTGAGTTCCTACAAGTATTCCACAGCCTATAGAACAAAACTTACATATAGAACTATCCCATTTAGTTTGAATCTTTTTATCTTCTTTTGCATGAAGTTGTATAGGACTATTAATATATACTGCACTAGCAGCTGTAGTAATTATTGAGTTTTTTAGGAATTTTCTTCTTGTTATCATATTTTATTATATCAAAAATAAACTAATAATTTATTTTTTAAAAGAAAATATATGCTATTCATAAACAATAAAGTTAAGCTTAGATACAATGAGCCACAAAAAAATAACAATAGGTAGGCGCAATTTAATGAAAAAATTTAAAGATTTTGAGATAGACGGAGATGATGACTTCGCAGCAATGTTTGAGGAGAGTGAAAAAAGTACACAAACAAATACGGTAACAGATGGTGAAGTAGTAGCAATAAACGACGAAAGCTTTATAGTAAGTATCGGTGGTAAAGAAGGAAGAATTCCTTTAAGCGAAATTACAAATGGTGATGAAGTTAAGTATAAAGTTGGTGATACAATCACAGTTATGGTTGTAGGTACAAGAGGAGAAAATCTTTCTTTATCTTATAAAAAAGTTTTACAAAAAGCTAAGTTTGATGAATTTTTCGCAAAACATGGTGAAGAGCCTGAGAATTTAATCGTTGAAGGTACAGTTGTACTTGTTAAGCAAAGAGCTGGATTTATCGTTGAGAGTGAAGATGGAATGGAATTTTTCATGCCAATGGCTCAAGGTTACTTAAAAGCATTCGGTGCTGTTGGTAAAAAGATTAAAGCAATTGTATTAAAAGTAAAACAAGAAACATCAAGTATTGTTATTTCTAGAAAAAAATTAATTGAAGATTTCCAAAAGAACAAAGAAGAGCAAATTACTAAATTAATGGAAACAAATGAGCCAAAAATAGGAACAATCAAAAAGATTACTTCTTATGGTATGTTTGTTGATATGGGTGGAGTTGATGGTTTAGTAAACTACAATGAAATTTCATACAAAGGTCCAGTTAATCCTTCTCAGTATTATGAAGAAGGTGATAAAGTTGAAGTTGTAGTTAAATCTTACAACAAAGAAAAAGGACACTTATCTTTATCTATTAAAGATGCTATGCCAAATCCTTGGGAAGAAGTTCAAGAACAATTAGAAGTAGGTGATACTATTACTGTTACTGTTTCTAACTTTGAATCTTATGGAGCATTTGTTGATTTAGGAAATGATATTGAAGGTTTATTACACATATCTGAAATTTCTTGGTCTAAAAATGTTAAAAATCCAAAAGATTACTTAAATATTGGTGATGAAATCAATGTTGAAGTTATCGATTTAGATTGCGTTAAAAGAAAATTAAGAGTTTCATTAAAATCATTATTACCAAAACCTTTCAAGAAATTTGTTGAAAATACAAAAACAGGTGATATCATTAAAGGTACAGTTGCAACACTTACTGAGTTTGGTGCATTTATATCTATTGGTGAAGTTGATGGTCTTTTACATAATGAAGAAGCATCTTGGGAAGCAAATGTTAAATGTAAGAACGTTTACAAAAAAGGTGATGAAGTAGAAGTTAAAGTTATCAAAATTGATAGAGAAAAAGAAAATATATCTTTATCTATTAAAGCTATGGGTGAATCTCCAGCTGATCAATTTGCTACAAAATATTCAAACGGTGATATTATCACTGCAACAATTAAAGATATCAAAGACTTTGGTGTGTTTGTTACTTTAGAAAATAACCTTGATGGTTTAATTAGAAAAGAAGATTTACTAGTTGTTGCTGAAGGTGAAGAAGAACTTAAAATTGGTGATGAAGTTGAATCTGTAATTGTAAATATTGACAGACAAAACAATAGAGTAAGATTATCAGTTAGAAGATTAGAGTCTCAACAAAATAGAGACATGATGAAATCAGTAAGTGATGATTCAGCTATGACTTTGGGTGATGCATTAGCAGGACAATTAAAGAAATAATTTCTTTAAGTATTGGAGATAAGAATGAGTAAACCTACAATTGTAGTATGTGACCATATCCACGAAAGTGGATTGGAAATATTAAAAAATACAAATGATATAAACTATGTATATGCAGCAGATATAGATAAAGTTGCACTTTTAGATGTAATCAAAGATGCTTCTGTTGCAATTACAAGATCATCTACTGATGTTGATCAAAAATTTGTAGACGCAGCAGTAAATTTAAAAGCTATCATTAGAGCTGGTGTTGGTTATGATAATGTAGATATGGATGCGTGTAGTGCAAAAGGTATAATCGCAATGAATGTACCAACAGCAAATACTATGGCTGCAACTGAACTTACTATGACACATATGCTTTCTTGTATGAGAAAAATGCCTTATGCACACGCACAATTAAAAAATGATAGAGTTTGGAAAAGAGAAGACTGGTATGGTCAAGAACTTTATGGTAAAAAATTGGGTGTTATTGGATTTGGTAATATTGGACATAGAGTAGCACTTAGAGCTAAAGGTTTTGAAATGGAAGTAGTAACATACGACCCTTATATTGACTCATCTAAAGCTACTGATTTAGGTATAGATTATACTACAAACTTCGAAGATATTTTATCTTGTGATATTATTACAATACACACACCAAAAAATACAGAAACAATTGATATGATTGGTGAAGAAGAAATTGCAAAAATGAAAGATGGTGTTATTATCATCAACTGTGCTAGAGGTGGATTATATAATGAAGATGCATTATATAACAATCTTAAGTCAGGAAAAATTGCAATGGCAGGTATTGATGTATTTAAAACTGAACCAGCTACTGATAATAAACTTTTAGATTTACCTAATATTATTGTTACAGCTCACTTAGGTGCGAATACTATAGAATCTCAATATAAAATCTCAACTCAAGCTGCAAACAATGCACTTGAAGCAGCAAGAGGTATTGGGTATCCACATGCTTTAAATCTTCCAATTGATGAAAGTAAAATACCAGCATTTGTAAAACCATATTTAGAGTTAACTCAAAAGATGGCATTTACAATAGCTCAAACTGATAAGTCAGATATCAAATCTATCAAGATTGAAGCATCTGGAGATATTGCAGATTATTTAGAGTCTTTAGAAACATTTGCAGCAGTTGGTGCATTGACACACTGTATTGGAAATGATAAGATAAACTATGTAAATGCTTCTTTTGTTGCAGGTGAAAAAGGTATTACATTAGATAGTGCAAATGATACAAAAGAAAGTGTTTACAAAAATAAAGTAACAGTAACAATAACTACATCAAATGGTATAAATACAATTTCTGGTACAGTATTTGGAGATGAAGTTCAAAGAATTATAGAGATTAATAATTTTATAGTAGATGTAGAACCTCACGGAAAAATGATTTTATTTAGAAATTCTGATGTACCAGGTGTTATTGGTGAAGTTGGTAAAACTTTAGGTGATAATGGTATAAATATATCTGACTTTAGACTTGGACGAAATGATAAGGGTGCATTAGCAGTTATTATTGTGGATGACAATGTAAGTGATGATATATTAAATAAACTAAAGAATTTAGAAGCAGCTACTGCTGTTTCTTTTGTTCAAATATAAAGGAGAACTTATGGCATTAGGTATGAGCGATTTAAAAAAAGGTCTTAAGATACAAGTTGATGGTATTCCATATAAAATTATAGATTACGCACATGTTAAGCCAGGAAAAGGTGCTGCATTTGTAAGATGTAAAATCAAAAACTATTTAAATGCAAAAACTATTGAGAAAACTTTTCACGCAGGTGATAAGTTTGAAACTCCAGATTTAGAACAAAAAACTATGCAGTTTTTATATGACGACGGTGAGATGCTTCAATTTATGGATACAACAACTTATGATCAAATTGGACTTACATATGATCAAGTTGGTGATACTGAAAAATGGATTATCGATGGTATGAATGTAGATATGATGTTTTTTAACGGTTCTGCAATTACAGTTGAAGCACCAATATCTGTAAATATGAAAGTTGTAGAAACACCTCCTAACTTTAAAGGTGATTCTCAAGGTGGTAAAAAACCTGCTACTTTAGAATGTGGTGCAGTTGTACAAGTACCTTTCCATATCGTTGAAGGCGATATGGTTAAGTGTGATACTAGAACTGGTGAATACACAGAAAAAGTAAAATAATTTAAAAGCCTTTTGGCTTTTTATTATTTATTATATAATTTAAATAGTTCATATATGACTGTTTAATATAAAATAAAAAACTCTCTTTTTTTAAAATAAAATATCCCTTACAAATTTCATTATAATTGTTAAATTTTAACAATACTTAATCTATTTTTCTATATAATCTAGCACACAATTAACTAGAGTGCTAATAATAAAAAAAAGGAATAAAATGAATTTTCAACCAATAGGCGATAGAATTTTAGCAAAACTACCAGAAGTAGCAACTGCGACACAAAGTGGTATTTTTTTACCAGAAACAGCAACAAAAGAAAAACCAACTCAAGCAACAATAGTCGCAGTTAGTTCAACAACACAAGATATGAAAGTTGGCGATACTGTAATATATTCAAAATTTGCAGGTACAGAGTTACAACTTGATGGTATTGAATATTTAGTATTAAATACTAAAAACGATGTTCTTGGCGTAATAGCTAACTAATTACAAATATAAAAGGAAATTATTAATATGGCAAAAGAAATATATTTTAGTGATGATGCTAGAAACAGACTATATAGTGGTGTAAAACAATTATCAGATGCAGTTAAAGTTACAATGGGACCAAGAGGAAGAAATGTACTTTTACAAAAACCTTATGGAGCTCCATCAATTACAAAAGATGGTGTTAGTGTTGCTCGAGAAATCGAACTTCCAGATGCATTAGAAAACATGGGTGCACAACTTGTAAAAGAAGTTGCATCAAATACAAATGATGAAGCAGGAGACGGTACAACTACAGCTACTGTACTTGCACACGCAATATTCAAAGAAGGTCTTAGAAATGTTACAGCTGGAGCAAATCCTGTACAACTTAAAAGAGGTATGGATAAAGCAAGTGAGCAAATTTTAGAAGAACTTAAAAAGATTTCAAGAGTTGTTGATACTAAAGAACAAATTGCACAAGTTGCAACTATTTCTGCAAATAGTGATGTAGCTATTGGTGATATGATTGCTGAAGCTATGGACAAAGTTGGTAAAGATGGTGTTATTACTGTTGAAGAAGCAAAAAGTATCAAAGATGAACTAGATGTTGTTGAAGGAATGCAATTTGATAGAGGATATTTATCTCCTTATTTTGTTACAAATCCTGAAAAAATGATTACAGAAATGGAAAATCCTTATATTCTTTTAGTAGATAAAAAAGTTTCTTCATTAAAAGATCTTTTACCAATGCTTGAAGCAGTTAATCAAACTCAAAGACCTCTAGTAATTATCGCTGAAGATGTTGAAGGTGAAGCTCTTTCTACATTAGTAATGAATAGAATCAGAGGAAGTTTAAATATTGTTGCAGTTAAAGCTCCAGGTTTTGGAGATAGAAGAAAAGCTGGATTAGAAGATATCGCAATTTTAACTGGTGGAACTGTAGTTGATGAAGAAAGAGGAATGGCATTAGAATCTCAAACTATTGATATACTTGGTACTGCTTCTAAAATTGTAATTGATAAAGATACTACAACTATAGTAAATGGTGCAGGAAATCAAGACAATGTTAAAATCAGAATTGCTCAAATCAGAAATGAAATTGAAAATTCTTCAAGTGATTATGATATTGAAAAATACCAAGAAAGACTAGCAAAACTTGCTGGTGGTGTTGCTGTTATAAAAGTTGGTGCTCCAACTGAAACAGAAATGAAAGAGAAAAAAGATAGAGTTGATGATGCACTTAGTGCAACAAGAGCTGCTGTTGAAGAAGGTATTGTTGTAGGTGGGGGAGCTGCACTTATTAAAGCGGCTAATAAAGTTAATATGAACCTTGAAGGCGATGAGCAAATTGGTGCTGAAATTATTATAAGAGCTATTGCAGCGCCTCTTAAACAAATTGCAATAAACGCAGGATATGATGCTGGTGTTGTTGCAAATGAAGTTAGAAATTCAACTGATGAATCTTATGGATTTGATGCTGCAAAAGGAATATATGTAAATATGTTTGATGCAGGAATTGTTGATCCTACTAAAGTTGAAAGAGTAGCAATGCAAAATGCAGTTTCAGTTGCATCATTATTACTTACAACTGAAGCAACAGTTTCAGATACAAGAGAAGCATCTGGAACATCTGTATCTCAAGCACCTGATATGGGTGGAATGGGCGGAATGGGTGGTATGGGACTGTAAGGTTTCATTAAACTTAAACTGTTTAAAGGTAGGTTTTATAGCCTACCTTTTTTTATGTCTAAAATATATACTTGACAAAAATATAATAACTTGATATACTAATTTAGCACTCAACTACTATGAGTGCCAATTTAAATATTAAGGAATTATAAATGTCAAATAAAATTTTTGAAAAACTAACAAATCAAATGAGTGAAACTATAGAGTCATCTTTATCACTTGCACTTCATAATAAAAATCAAGAAGTAGAAATCATACATATTTTATGGGGATTACTTACTAATACTTCAAGCCTTTTAAATCAACTTTTAAATAAGCTAAATATAGATAAAACCGCAATAGAACTTGATGTAAAAAGTGTAGCTTCTAAGCTTGTAGCAGTATCAAGTGTAAATAAAGAAAATATTAAAATATCAAGAAATGTAGTAAGTTCTTTAGAAAATGCTCTAGGACTAATGAGTTCTAGTGGAGATAACTTTTTAGCTGTAGATACGTGGATAATAGCAAATTTAAATAGTGAAGTATTTAAAAATACTTTGGGGAAATATGTTGATTTAAATGAGATACAAAAAGAACTCGAAGCAATAAGAGGTGGTGCTACAGTTGATAGTAAAACAGCAGATGATAATCTTGATGCACTAAAAAAATATGGAATTGATTTAAATGCAATGGCTAGAGAAGGTAAACTAGATCCAGTAATTGGAAGAGATGAACAACTTCAAAGAATGATGCAAATATTAGTTCGTAAAACTAAAAATAACCCTATATTATTAGGAGAGCCAGGAACTGGTAAAACGGCAATAGCAGAAGCACTTGCTCAAAGAATAGTAAACAATGATGTACCAACTTCATTGCAAAACAAAAGAGTAATATCTTTAGATATGTCAGCATTAATTGCTGGTGCAAAATATAGAGGTGAGTTTGAAGATAGATTAAAATCTGTTATTAAAGAAGTTCAAAAAGTAAAGAATATTATATTGTTTATAGATGAAATTCATACAATTATTGGAGCAGGGGCTAGTGAAGGTAGTACGGATGCAGCAAATATTCTAAAACCAGCACTAGCTCGTGGTGAGTTACATACAATTGGTGCAACTACACTTAAAGAATATAGAAAGTATTTTGAAAAAGATACAGCTATGCAAAGAAGATTTCAGCCTGTAAATGTAACTGAACCAACAGTAAATGAAGCTTTACAAATATTACGAGGAATTAAAGAAAAGCTTGAAACATTTCATAATGTAACTATAAATGATAGTGCATTAATAAGTGCTGCAAATTTAAGTAATAGATATATAAGTGATAGGTTTTTACCAGATAAAGCAATAGACCTTATAGATGAAGCAGCAGCAGAACTAAAAATGCAAATAGAGTCTGAGCCAATAGTTTTATCAAATACAAAAAGAAGTATTAGTACTCTTGAAGTTGAAAAAGAAGCTTTAAAAATGGATGTTAAAACTAATAATATTCAAAGGTTAGAAGAGATTGATAAAGAGCTATCTGATTTAAAAGAAAAACAAAGAAATCTACAAACTCAATTTGAAAATGAAAAAAATACTTTTAATGCAGTATCAAAAATAAAAATACAAATTGAAGAGTTAAAACATAAAGCAGTTTTAGCAAAAAAAGATAGCAAGTTTGAAGTAGCAGCGAAAATTGAGTATTCTGATATACCAGAACTTGAGAAGCAAATAGAACAAAATGAACAGATTTGGGCAAAGATGCAAGAATCTGGAACTTTACTAAAAAACTATGTAGATGAAGATGCAATTGCAAGTATAGTAAGCAAATGGACTGGAATACCTGTAAATAAAATACAAAAAAATGAAAAGCAAAGAATTTTAGAAGTTGAAAACGAACTAAGAAAAGATGTGATTGGTCAAGATGAAGCACTAAAAGCAATCAGTAGAGCTATAAAAAGAAACAAAGCAGGGCTGAGTGATGATAGTAAACCTATAGGGTCTTTTCTATTTTTAGGACCTACCGGTGTTGGTAAAACTGAAGCTGCAAAAACATTAGCTAAATTTTTATTTGATGATGCAAAATCACTTATTAGATTTGATATGAGTGAGTATATGGAAAAGATATCTGTAACTAAACTTGTAGGTTCTGCACCTGGTTATGTTGGATATGAAGAGGGTGGTCAATTAACTGAAGCAGTTAGAAGAAAACCATATAGTGTTATATTATTTGATGAGATTGAAAAAGCACACCCTGATGTGTTTAATATACTTTTACAAGTACTAGATGATGGAAGACTTACAGATAGTAAAGGGGTAACAGTAGATTTTAAAAATACTATTATAATTTTAACATCAAATATTGGTTCTTCTAAAATAATTAATATTAATGATAAAGAAGAAAGAAGAACAGAAGTATTAAATGAACTAAAATCTCATTTTAGACCAGAGTTTTTAAATAGACTTGATGATATAGTTATATTTGAACAATTGGATCTTGAAGCTATAACTTCTATTGTTGATATTATGTTTGCTCAAATTGCAAAAAAACTTAAATCTATGGATATTACAATAAATATGTCAAATGAGATGAAAAAATATATTGCATCAAGTGGATATGATCCAGTATATGGAGCAAGACCATTAAAACGGGCTTTGTATGAGATAATTGAAGATAGATTATCTGATATGATTTTAGAAGATAAAATATCAAATGGTGATATTATAAAATTTGACATAATTAATGATGAAATAAGAGTAAGTATAAACAAAAGTTAAGGTTGATTTAAATATAATCTCGAACTTATACACATTAGAGTTAAATTCTAATATAAAAAACTAAAAGGAACGATTGATGAAAAGAACTTATCAACCACATAACACACCAAGAAAAAGAACTCATGGTTTTAGAACTAGAATGGCAACTAAAAGCGGTAGAAGAGTTATTAAAGCTAGAAGATCTAAAGGTAGAAAGAGATTAGCTGTTTAAATAAACTTCATAGGGTTAAAACTACTAAAGAATTTAACCAAATTTATAAAAGCAACAAAAAGTGGCACACTGTGTCATTTGTTGCTTTTTTTAAAACTTCAAAAGATGAAACTACAAATCTTGGTTTCGTTGCATCAAAAAAAATTGGAAATGCTGTCAAAAGAAATAGAGCAAAAAGGCTTCTTCGTGCTTTAGTTTTACTAAACGAATCAAAACTTCCATCTGGAAAATATGTATTTATAGCAAAAGCAGAAATATTTAATAGAGATCATAAGACTTTGAAAAATGATTTTAAATATGCTATGAAAAAAATGGAACTTTTTTAAACTTCATACAATATGAAACTATCAAAATACACTAAATATATAGCTTTATATCCAATAAGATTTTATCAAAAATATTTAACAGTTATATCTTTTGGTTCTTGTCGATATATTCCAAGTTGTTCTTCATATGCAACAATTCAATTTGAAAAAAATAATTTTTTTAAAGCATTCTTTTTCACAACAATAAGAATTTTAAAGTGTAATCAACTCTTTGAAGGTGGCTTTGACCATCCTAAAATAAGCTGTAAATTACATAATCAAAACTTCAACAAAAATAAGATAAAATACTGGCTTATACCAAAAGAAAATGGCAAATATTTAGTTATTAAAAATTGGGAAAGAAACAGACACTAAACATTAGGATAAATCAAATATGGCATTAAATGACAAAACGATGAACAAACAAGATACTCAAAAAAGAATATTAGTAGCAACTCTACTATCATTTGCTTTTTTTGTAGCATATGACTTATTATACTTACAACCACAGCAAGTAGCATTAGCAGAACAACAAAAGCAAGAACAAACAATGAAACAAAAGCAAGTACAAGTTACAAGTACAACTTCTTCTGGAACTGCACCAAGTGTAGTTACTGCTGATTCAAAAACAAATATTGCACCTGTGGTAAAAGATGTTAATAAAATGGATATTATTTCAACAATTCAAACTAAAACAAACACTATACAAATAGATAGTTTAGGTAGAATTGCACAAGTTACTTTAAAAGGTGATAGATATGTAGATAAAGAAGGTAAATCAATAAAACTTTTCTCTGCTTTACAACTAAGACCTTTAGAGGTAAGATTTTCTGATCCAAAACTAAATGAAGAAGCATTTAAAACAGCAGTTGTTGCAAGTAGTAAAACTGTTGATGCAAGTAACGGTGTAGTTAAACTTACACTTACTCAAACATTATCAAGTACAGTCTTAACAAAAGTTCTTACAATCTACCCTGCTGGAAACTACGATATTGATATCTCAACATCTACAAACCAAAACTACTTTTTAACTGCTGGATTTAGACCAGATGTAATGGCAGATATGTATGCAGATCATGGAGCACTTTTAATCAAAAATGATGGTGTTTTAACAATCATTGAAGATGAAGACTTCGATAGAAATGAAGAATTTGTAGGTATGCATGCAATTAGTGCATTTGATAGATACTACACAACTACATTATTTAACTTCGATAAAAACCTTCAAGTTACAGTTATGAAAAATAAAGATGATTCTCCTGAGTCATTTATTCATATTATGAACAAATCAAAACTACATGGATATGTAGGACCAAAAGATCACAGTGATATAGCTGCACTTGATGAAAGACTTACTGATATTATTGAATATGGTTGGTTTACTTTTATTGCTAAGCCTATGTTTGTTATGTTACAGTTTATACATGATTATGTTGGAAACTGGGGTTGGACGATTGTTATTACAACTGTGCTAATCAAACTTGTTTTATACCCATTATCTTATAAAGGTATGGTATCTATGAATAGACTTAAAGAGTTAGCTCCTAAAGTTAAAGCTTTACAAGAAAAATATAAAGATGATAAACAAAAAGCATCTTCTCATATGATGGAACTTTATAAAAAAGAGGGTGCAAATCCAATGGGTGGATGTCTACCAATTCTTTTACAAATCCCAGTATTTTTTGCTTTATATAGAGTTTTATTAAACGCTATAGAACTTAAAGGTAGTGAGTGGTTCTGGTTTATTGAAGATTTAACTCATACAGTTTCTATGAGTAATTTGCTTGACCCATATTTAGTTTTACCATTATTAATGGGACTTACTATGTATATCCAACAAAAGATTACACCAAATCAAATACAAGATGAAATGCAACAAAAAATATTCCAGTTCTTACCTGTAATATTTACATTTTTCTTTATCTTCTTTGAAGCTGGACTTGTACTTTACTGGACAGTGAATAATGTATTTACAGTTGCACAGCAATATTATGTAAATAGAATATTTGCAAAAAATAAAATAGCAAGACATGATGCACATCTTGCACAAAAGAAAAAATAAAAGGATTAGTCATGGATAATAATTCACACTCTAAAATTGCATTTGAAGGTGAAACTTTAGAAGAAGCATATAAGAAAGCTTCTTTGGAATTTAACTGTTCTATTAC
>DQSS01000124.1 GCA_015663165.1 Arcobacter sp.
AAGATAATATTTGCATTTTTAAATTGTTTTGCAAGTACTAAATCTCTCATTATATGACCTGTACCAATTTGTGATGAAGAATCAGCTCTAAATAAAATATTCTTATATTTCAAGTCTATCTCCAAACTGATAATCTTTAGTAGATTTTGTTCCTAATATTTTACTTAAATATTTTGGATGAAGACCATATCCTGGTCTTATGCTTTTAATATTATTTTCAGTATATATTTCACCTTTTTTTATATCTTGAGATATATAAAGACTCCTACAGTAATTTCTACTTTTCTGTTTGTTCTCATTCATACTATAATCAATAAGTCCTAAAAGTTTTTCAGTATCTCTTATCTTATTAACCATATCCTTAAAATTTTTTGCATCCATAGAAAACTCACAATCTTCACCACCAATAGATTTATCTATTATAAAATGTTTTTCTATGACTTTAGCACCAAGAGTAACAGCAACTACTGGAGCAATAGCACCAATAGTATGGTCTGAAAATCCTGATACTACATCATATTTTGTTGCAATATGAGGTATCATATTTAGATTTGCATCTTCTAGTGGGGCAGGGTAAGCACTTGTACATTTTAGCAATATGATTTGTTCATTTCCAACACCTTTACATATATCAACTGCATCTTGTATCTCATCTTCATATGCAATACCAGTTGATATAATAATTGGTTTTCCTTTAGAAGCTGTATATCTTATAAGTTCATAATCTGTTATCTCAAATGAAGCTATTTTATATGCACTTGGATTAAATTGTTCCAAAAAATCTACAGCAGTTTTATCAAATGGAGATGAAAATATGTCTATATCAATACTTCTTGCATATTCAAATAATTCTTTATGCCATTCCCATGGAGTGTATGCTTTTTTGTATAAGCTATGTAAGTTCTGCCCATCCCATAAAGTTCCACCATCTATTTTAAAATCGTCACTTTTACAGTCAAGTGTAATAGTATCAGCTGTATATGTTTGAAGTTTAATTGCATTTGCTCCACACTCTTTTGCAGATTTGATTGTATCAAGTGCTATTTGTAAAGAGCCATTATGATTTGCAGACATTTCTGCAATTATATATGTACCATCTTTTGATAAATCAAAAGTGCCTATTTTCATCTTATTTGACATTAGTACCTTCTTTTGCTATAATTTGTTTACATTTAGCCCTAGTTGGCATTCTTCCTTGTGTATGCAGGGAAGTAATATTCATAAACTCTTTTATCTTTATTTCTAAATTTTTATAAGTATTTTTATTTATTTTACCACTTAAATACTCAGATCTTCTTATATCAAACATTCTCATTTGATTTAGCATGGCTGTACTTGTTGTATCTTTCTTATAATTAAATGAAAAATAATAGCTACCTTCTTTTTTAGAAGAAGTAAGTGGAATACCTATAAATGTTGTTTTACTTAATTTTCTGTAAACTAAGACAGGTCGTAAAAACATATTATCTTTTCCATATGATTCATCTCCTATATTTTGACCAATAGACATAAAATAAATATTTCCTTGATAAAAAGTAATAATTTTCTTTTTATTATTAAGTATTTTTTTTAAATTATTCCATTGATCAAATTTATCTTTATAGATACTTTGATACATAATCTCAGCTCTTTTCCAATCCTCAAGTGTATCTATATCTTGAACTAGATGTCTTGGTAGTACTATTGGAATACTATCTTGTCCGAAAAATATCTCATCACTTTTCTTTTTATTTTTTGTCCAGTAAAATTGTCCTGCATCTTGATATGCCTCTTCTAGGTCTTGACTTCTTGTATTGAAATGCTCTGGTGTAAACATTTCACATCTTTTGTTTTTGCCGATTTTAAAAGTTCTTTGAATTGGAAAAGGCATTGAAGTTACTGAAAAAGAGTTTACTGCTTCGCTATTTTGTAAAGCTTCAAAACCTTCAATTAGATATCTTTTATCTAAAAGTGGTGCTGTTGCATATATAGTACAATAATAATCGTATTGTATATTATTGTCTTTTAAGTAGTCTAGTGTGTGGTTAACTACATCTGCAGTATCTGTAAAATCATCTGATAAATTCTTAGGTCTGATAAATGGCACTTCTGCACCATATTCTTTAGATATCTTAGTTATCTCTTCATCATCTGTGCTAACAACTACTTTTGAAAATAGTTTAGAGTCTAAAGCAGTTTTTATACTATAAGCAATCAAAGGTAAGCCTAAGAAATCTTTTATATTTTTTCTAGGTATTCTTTTACTTCCACCTCGTGCTGGAATAATTGCAATGCAACTAGACATCTAATACTTCAAATAGTGTCTTTATTACATAATCTTGTTCAGTAGTACTAAGTAATGGAAAGCAAGGTAATGTAACACATTGAGCGCTATATTTATCCATATTTGGCGTAGATTCATCTCCATAGTTTAACGACTTATAATAAGGCTGTTTATTTATAGGTTTATAATGAATCTGTAATCCTATATTTTTTTCTCTCATTTGCTTAAATAATTCTTCTCTTGAAATATCAATATTTTCAAAATCAATACATATTATATATAAGTGATAAACAGATTTATCTGTATAAGGATATAGTGGTTTTATAGGTGTATTTTTAAAAGCATCATCATATTTTTTTGCTATATCTTGTCTTTTTTCTATAAAAGCATCTAGTTTTTTTATTTGAGATAATCCAAGTGTACAAGATAAGTCACTAAGTCTATAGTTAAACCCTAGCTCTAACATAGCATGACTATTATCTTGCCCATGATTTCTTAGTCTTTTTATTTTTTCATATAAAGCTTTGTTGTTTGTAACTATTGCACCACCTTCACCAGTAGCTATATGTTTAACAGGATGAAATGAAAATATACTTATATCACTATGAGTAAGTTTTATACCTAAGCTATGTGCATTGTCTTCTAGTATTTTTATATCATATGTTTCTTTTATATATTGAAGTTTCTCTTGGTCTAATGGTTTACCGGAAAAAGATACTGCAAATATTGCTTTTATACTTGAATCTTTTTTAAGCATATCTTCACAAAGTTCTAAATCAATACTACCATTTGAACATATATCTACAAATATTGGAATTGCATTTGCATAAAGTATGGAGTTTGCTGTGGCTATAAAACTATTTGGTGTTGTTAGTACTTTATCATCTTTGTTTAGCAAGGCTAGAGCTGATAAATGTAATGCAGCAGTTCCATTTGATACACTTACACAATACTTTGCATTTGACTGTTCATAAATCTTTTGCTCAAACTCTGTTACTTTTGAACCTGTTGTTAAAAAATCACTTTGTAATGTTTCAATAAATGATGAAATATCATCTTGTGAAATAGTTTGTTTTCCATATGGTATAAAATTCATAAGATTACTCTGTAAAATTATTAATCATATTTTTTAATTCATCTTCTTTTAGCCAAGTATGATTTGTACCTGAGTTATATTCAAATCCTTGGTTTACATGTATTCCATGCTCATCTAATAAATTTTTAGAAAAATCTCTCTTTGCTGAAAACTGTATAGTAGGAGTTATAACATAATGGTCATCAAATTCTAAAGTTAAATGTGAATCATCAGCAGGACACATAATCTCATGAAGTTTCTCTCCTGGTCTTATACCTATAATATCATGAGGTAAATTTGGAGCCATAGTATTAGCTAAATCTATTATTTTCATAGAAGGAATCTTAGGAATAAATATCTCACCACCTTGCATTCTCTCAAAGTTTTTAAGTACAAAATTTACACCAGCTTCTAGTGTTATAAAAAATCTAGTCATTTTTATATCTGTAATAGGTAATTTATTTGCACCTTCATTTAGTAATTTATTGAAAAAAGGTATAACTGAACCACGACTTCCTATAACATTACCATATCTAACAACTGAAAAGATTGTATCTTGTGAACCAGATAGGTTATTTGCTGCTACAAAAAGCTTATCGCTTGCTAATTTAGTTGCACCATATAAATTTACGGGATTTGCAGCTTTATCTGTTGAAAGTGCTATTACTTTTTTTACTTCATTATCTAGTGCTGCATCTATAACATTTTGGGCACCGTTTATATTTGTTTTGATACATTCCATTGGATTATATTCTGCTATTGGAACATGTTTTAAAGCTGCTGCGTGAATTACAAAGTCTACATCTTTCATAGCTTTTTTCAATCTTGGAGCATCTCTTACATCGCCTATAAAGTATCTCATACATCTTTCACTATATTCTTGAGCCATTTCATATTGTTTTAGCTCATCTCTTGAAAAGATAATTATTTTATTTGGAGAATAATTTTCTAGTAATATTTTAGTAAATTTTTTACCAAAACTACCAGTTCCTCCAGTAATAAGTATATTTTTACCATTAAACATAATAAGTACCTCCGTTAAGCTTTTTTATATAAATTCACTTTTTGTATCAAGTAATCTTGCAATTTGTTCATTTTGAATTCTTTGTTTTTCAATTCTTTCTTCTCTGAGAATTTTAAGTTTTTCTAATGTATCCATTTTTTCATGATCAACATTTGCTTGAATTTGTATAGCTTTTCTATTATTTGATACACCTGCAATAGATGAAAACTTTTCTTTTTTATTTATATAAACTTTGGCAGATGAAGAAGTAGCATTTTTATTAAATATAATTACATCATCTTTTTTTAAATTTAAAAGTTGTTGAATAGTTAGTTGTGTTTCAGCAATAATTGCATCTACATTCATTCTTGCACCTGAAAGCAGAGTATTTAAATCTTGCTTTTTAGATATCTTTTTATTTCCACCAGAACCAAGAAGTTTAGCTACTATTTTATTTAGAAGTGGTTCAATATATGCAATAGGGTAACATAAAGATAAATTACCAACTTCATCATCAATTGTTATTTCTGTTACCACAAGTAATACAATTTCATGGTTTGAAATAACTTGAATTGCATTTGCATTTGTATCTTTAGATTCAACTTTAAAGTTTATTGTTGCAACTTCTTCCCATGTCGTCATCAGGTTTCTTATAATAAGAGAATAAAAATGATCTAGCACTTCTTGCTCAATATCTGTTAATTCTTTTTCAGTATTTGTTGCAACATATGATGGCCCATTTCCAAGTAACTCAGCAATAATCTTATGAGAAATACCAGGATTACATTCTAGTACTAATCTTCCCTCAAGTGGTTTCATAGAAAGTGTATTTAAACTTGTAACAGGAGGTACTGAAAGAATAAATTCTCCATAAGTCATTTGTTCTATTGAGGATACTTTTACATCAACAATTTTTCTCATCATAGAAGAAAGATCAGTTACAATAGTCCTAATCATTTTTTCATGAAGTGCTTCAAATGCTTTTTCTTGATCTTTTGTAATTGTATTTGGTTTTTTAAAATCGTATATAGTATATGAACGTTCTTTAGGTGCAGTGCTTACTTCACCAACTTCATCTAAATCAACATCACCATCTTCGGCGATATTTAAAAGTGCATCAATTTCATCTTGACTTAAAAACTCTGCCATTACCTAATAATCTCCAATTTAGCATCAATTGCATTTAATTCTTTTAGCATTTGAAGTGTTTTAATAATTTCTTTAATATCCAGTTTCATAATTTTCATAGATCTCATCAAATCAGAAATTGTTGGTTCATGATTTGTATTTACCAGTGCATTATTTAAGTTGATATTTACAGGTTTTATACCGATAACTACACCATCTCCAATAACTTCACCTAGATTTTTAGCTGGATCATTAAAGTCATCATTATTTAGACTAGATTTTTTTATTTTAATAGTAAAATTTTTTTGTGTTATGGTAATAGGTTTAATTTTTATATTAGAACCACTCACAATAACTTCTCTAGCAATATCAATAATTATCTTTTTAAGAATATCAGTTTCTAGTTCAATTTCTTGTATTTTTGCTATAAAACTAACTATTGATATATTATTTGGTTTTTGAATCTCTATAGTTCTAGTGTCAATTGCTTGTGCTATAAATGAGTTAAACTCTTTATTAATTTTTTTCTCAATACTAGCAGCAGTTTTTGCATCATTTTTAAATAAGCTTAATGTTATTGATTTTTCACCTTTAAGAGAAAATTCCAATTCATTTTCTATTGTAGCACCATCATAGATAAATCCAGTAGTTTTGCTGGTCTGATTTGCCAAAATATTACCTTGCGCTAATCCATAAACTTTTCCATCCACCCCTTTTAATTGTGTAAGAAGTAACTCTCCTCCATCAATAGATTTAGCATCTCCTATTGAAGATACATTTATTTTGATTTTGTCACCTTGTCTTGAAAATGGGGGTAGTATGGCAGTAACCATTACGGTTGCTATGTTTTTTGATTTTATAGAAGATGTAGGTATTTTAACATAAGAATTTCTCAATAAGTTTTGTAAGGATTGCATAGTAAATTGACTTTTATCACCAGTACCAGGTAGACCAACAACTAGTCCATATCCAAGAAGCTGATTTTCTCTAATTCCAACAATATTTGATACGTCCTTAATTGTCTGAGCATATAAATCTATAATAAGTAATGATAAAAATAATAGTTTGTTCAAAGTGACATTTTTCCTAAGTGTTATAATATGTAAGTTGATATTATTTTATCTAAAATTATATAAATATTTGATATACTAAAAAGAAAAATAAGGTTAAGTTTTTGATTATTTATATTTATGGAAATACTAAATTTAAAAAAGAGATTAAATCTCTACTATTAAAATCAGGAGTAAATGAAAATATAAATGATATTGCTAGTTTAGATTTACTAAAAAGTACAATTAAAAATAACCCTAAAGATATATTTCTAATAGATGATGCAAAAATAATTCACAATAAAATATTACATAAAATTAATTTTTTTAAACCAAAAGATTCTATTGAAAAAGAATTCTTAGATGAATATGGTGTAGGAGATATCTGTTTTAATACAATAAATAGCTTTGTTCAGTATATTCTAGCTAGATTAGATACCCCTATTGGTATAAATATTGAACAAAATGATGAATCAATATATTTAGACCTAAAAGAAGATACTAGTGAAGACATTAGCGAAGAGATTGAAATCCGAGACTTAGAAAATATTATTTGTATAGATGATATTTTTGATAGTGAAATGGAAGAAGCAATTGATGAGTTTAAAGAAAAGAATAAATAAAAGGAATAGTTATGGATATAGATAGTATTTTAGAAGATGATTTGATGGATGCTCTTGAAAATTTAGGTGATCTGAATAATATAGAAGTTTCAAAAGAAGTTATTGAACCTATTATTAATGAAGAGAAAATTGAAGAATCAATAACAGAAGAAACACCAATTGTTGAAACTACTTCTTTAAGTTCTAGTATAAGCGTAGAAAGTACAAATATTGATTCTATTGCATTGTTGATTAAAGAACTTCTAAATAACAAAACTATTGAAATAAGTATCAAAATAAAGTGATATTATGGATTTAATTGGAATATCACAACAGACAGTAAAAATAATATTATTGCTAGGATTGCCATCTTTAATAGTAAGCATGGTTATTGGTGTAATTATTAGTATATTTCAAGCAGTTACTCAGATTAGTGATGCTTCGCTTTCCTTTGTTCCTAAGATGATTATAGTATCAGTATTTATAGTTATATCACTTCCTTGGATTGGTGATAAAATAGAGGGTTATACTCTTGAACTTTGGGATATGATTTTACTATTTGGAGTAGCATAGATGATTGAAAAACTGCATAAATTAAAAAAAATACAATTGGAACAAAAATTTATGTTAAAACAACAACTTGTAGCTAAACAATTTGAAATAGAAAATATAATAGAAGAGCTAAATTTAGACTTGTCAAGTGCAGGTGTGGAAAAATTTGGAGCTATTGGAGATTTTAAAATTTTGGCTATTCATAAAAACTCAATGAAATATAAAAAAAGTTTATATGAAACTGAAAAAAGAAATATACTTGCCCAAATAGAAAATTACAATAAAATTATAGTTGAATTTCAAAAGGAAGTTGAAAAGTATGATTATTTACTTAAAATAGAATTAAAAAAGAAAATAAAAGAAGAAATAAAACTTGAAGAGATGATAGCAAGTGAATTTGTATTGTCTAAATATGCAAGAGAAAGAAGAGCTGTATAAAATGAAAATAAAATTAATACTTATTTTAATATTTATATTTACAGTAAGTTTAAATGCAGTTGTAATGCCAGAAGGTGAGTTTATAAAACAAAGATATGAATTAGAAAAATTAAAAAAAGAACTGGATGAATTTTATAATATAAAAGAGCAAGAATATCAAAATAATAAACAAAGTATAGATAAAGTAAATTTAACAATACAATCTCAATTGGATGATATAAAAAAAATTAGAGATGAAAATCAAAAAATATTAGATGAAATAGAACAAAAAATTGTAAGTAAGGCTATGAAGCTATACTCTAAAATGAAACCGAAATTAGTTAAAACCATTTTGCAAAAAAAGATAGATTCTGGAGATATTAATGAGGTATTTGATATTATGGTTAGATTAAAAGAAAAAAGAGTTATGAAATTACTAAAGATGTTTGATGCTGATATTTCAACACAATTAATGGATATGATAAGTAAATATAAAAATAAACCTCAAGGAGAAGAGTAAATGGCTGATGAAGAAGTAGCAGTAGAAGAAAAAAAATCAGGTAATCCCATGATGATGGTCTTAGTAATATTAATAGTAGTATTATTAGCAGCTGTTGGTGGAATAGGATATATGTTGTTTTCAAAAGGTTTCTTTGATGAAAAACCAGCTGATGGACAAGAACAAGTTCAAAAGAAAGCAGAAGCTTCTGATGAAAGTAAAGAATACTTTAAAGCAGTAATAAAAGATTTAGTTCTAAATATTACAAATGCAAAAGGAAAAGAAAAACTAATGAAATTGTCTTTTTCAATTAAAAGTGTTGAGCCAAGTATTGAGCTATTATTTGCAGATAATAAAGATGAAATTATTGACATAGTTATACAGCAAATTTCTTCTAGGTCAAGTGAAGAACTTCTAACTGTAGGTGGAAAAGATTTATTAAAAGAAGAATTACTAAATGAAATTAATTCTGTTATAAATGAAGCAACTGCATCAAATGAAAATGTAAAAAGAAATAATATTAAAAAATTATTCTTTACTACATTTGTTATTAAATAAATTAGGAAATTAAAAATATGATATTAATAGTTAAGGAAAAAAATTATAAAGCAATGATAAGAAAAGTCCTAGCTTTTAGTGCTTTAGTTATTATGTTTTCTATTTACTATGATCATATGAGCACACAATTTAAAGAACAAAATGCTGCTTTAGAAAAGAAACTTCAAGAAGAAACTGCTAAATTAAAAAAGAAATATAATCTAACGAAAAAAGTAGAAAGACTTATTTATAAAGAAGCAGAAGAATGTGTTGAATTATTGGGTCAAGAGAAAATACAATCTATAAAAATAGTGAAAGATAAATTATATATTGTATGTGACTGGAATACAAATACAGAACCATTATTTGTAAGATATGGAGTTTTAGCATTGGTTAAAAGTACTCCAGAAAATGTAAAAATTGCAATTAGTTTAAAGTTTATAGTGGAGAGTAAATATGAAGTTTAGTATTATTTTTGTACTTTTTGTTGCATTGTTTTTCAATGCATGTTCGGCTACAAAAAAAGAACTTAATCTTGATGAAAGGCCTGAAATGCAAATTCCTATAAAAGTTAAAAAACAAACAAAAAACTATAAAGGTACATTATATTCAAGAGCAGGAGCTTCTTTATTTGCAGATAAAAAAGATTTACAAATAGGTGATATTTTACAAGTAAATATAAGTGAAGCATTAAAAAATGACTCAAAAAATACAAGAGCCTTAACAAAAGACAATACATCTTCTCTTGGAGCAGGGGTATTGGCACCGGGAACTGGTGTGCTAAATTCAGCAGGAACAACATCAAGAATTGGCAGATTCAATAACGCTTTTAACGTAGGATTCTCCTCAAAAACAGCAAATTCATTTAGTGGAAGTGCTACTTCAAAATTTGATGAAAGTTTTTCAACTTTGATTTCTGTGGTTATAATACGAGTTTATCAAAATGGAAATTATTTTATAAAAGGTACTAAAAAATTACTTATAAATAATCAAAAACAAGAAATAGGAATTAGTGGAGTAATAAGACCATATGATATAAGTCCAGAAAATACGGTATCTTCCTCGCAAATTGCTAATTTAAAAGTTTTGTATAAAAAAGATGGTGAAGAAGTAGATGTATTGGAAAAATCATGGGGAACAAAAATAATAGAAACAATTTGGCCATTTTAAACTAATATTAAGAAATGTATGTATATAATATAGAATAAATATAAAGGAGTCTTTTCATGCTAAATACATTAAATGTAGCGCAATCAGGTTTAACAGCAGCTCATACACAAGTTGAAAATGTAATGAACAACATTGCAAATGAAAATACTGCTGGATATAAAAAAAGAGTTGTAAGTGTTACTGAATCAGAACATTCAGACTCAAGAGTTACAGGTAGAGGAGTTACAGTAGGTTCAGTAGATCGAGTTACAAACATATATATGTACGATAGATTAATTGATGAACAAAGTAAGTCAGCACAATACTCTGAACTTTCTACGATGTTAAGTGATATAGAATCAATATTCTATGAAACTGAAGATAGCGGACTTTCAAATGATTTAGATAAATATTTTCAAGCCATTGAAAACTTAAGATCAAATCCTTACAATGAAATTTATAGAAATAACTTGGCAAATCAAGGTCAAATACTTGTAGATGATATTCAAACACTATATAAGGGAATTTCAGATAGAGAAGCTGTAACAACTAATTTTATAGATGACAATGTAGGCGAAATAAATGGTATTTTAAATGATATTGGAGCAGTTAATAAACAAATTTCAGATGAAATAAATCCCTCAAATGATTTATTAGACAAAAGAGATGCACTAGAATCTAGGCTTAGTGAATATATAAGTATTGATGTAAATAGAGAGGATACCTATTCTTTAAGTATAGGAGGTATGACTGCTGTTAGATATAATACAAATGTTCATGCCATTGAAGTTATTAAAGAAAATAATGCCCAAAAAGATATTTATTCAAATATTAATAATACAAGTAATCTAGTAAACACAAATTGGGATGATTCATCTACCCCTAAAGATAGCATTACATATACATATGATAAAGATAATTCAATAACTATTACAGCTGGGGATTCTTTTGTAGATACAGATGGAAATACACAAACAGTTACTAAAGATAATATTGTTCAAGCTTTAACGAGTAAGATTAATAATGATCCAGTTATTTCGCTTTATGTAGAAGCACATAATGGACAATATTCACTAGATGATAGTGGAAACAAAATTGAACTTGCCCCACAAACAACTGATCATTATTTAATGGTAGAATCAAAAATTACAGGTACAAGCGGCTCTTTTGAATCTAGAATTACAGTAAATAATAATGATACAGTTGATGCAAATGCTAATCAAATATTATCAATAATAGATAAGAATTCCGTAAAAAGCATAAAAGCAGATAATGATATCCATTTTGAAATATTTGGAGAAGAACTAGATATTTCTGGTGGAACAATAAAATCAATGTTGGATAATATTGATACAACATCAACAGCAAACAAATTTGAAGATTATAAAGATATGTTAAATAACTTTGCAAAAGCACTAGCTGATATTTCACATTCATATATAGATAAAGGTGATGGAACTTATATTTCTGGAGAAATAGCAGGGTTAAAAGCAATTGAATCAGATAGGTCACAAAGCCAAACAATAGGCTTGTTTTCGGGAGCTACTGTTGAAACATTAACTTTTAATAAAGCAGTAGTGTCTAATTTAAGCCAATCAGATTTGGATTATTTAGCAACTTCTCAATGGAATTCAAATATCGATATTGATGGTACAGGAGATAATGAAACATCTTTTACTAAGTATTTACAAAAAATAAAAGTAACAATTTCAGCAGATAAAGAAAATGCTGATTATGCAAGAGAAACTCAGATTGCTGTTACGCAAGCTTTGACGGGTACATATGATAAGCTTACTAAAGTAAATAAAGATGACGAGATGATAAATCTTATAAAATTTCAATCAGCATACGAAGCTAACGCAAAACTTATTACTATTGTAGATGAGATGCTAGCAACAATTTTAGGTATGAGATAAGTAAAAATATTTTAGTACTTTAAGGAGTATATTATGGCAGAAGGTATATTAGGACTAGGAAGTTCAGGATCAACAGGATTAAGTCAAGAATTAATTGACAAGTTAAAAGCTGCAGAATCAAAAGCAAAAATAGATCCTTATGATACAAAATTAGAAACATGGGAAAAAGAACTGGAAAAAATATCTGAAATAGATATAAAAACAAAAGAAATACTTGATACTATAAAAGATTTCGATTTATTTTCAACTGGAACTAATAAATTTGACCAAGTAACTGCAAATACAAGTGGTACATCAGCAGTATTTGATGCAATTGATGTTGCTAAACTAACTGAAGGAACAAATGTAGTAAATATTACACAGTTAGCACAAAGAGATGTTTATCAAACATCTACGTTTTCTGATAAAGATGTGCAAGTAGTAGGTGGAAATGATAGTGGTGATAAATTGTCTATTAATGTTGCAGGTTCAACATATGATTTTAGTACAGTTAATATGACATACTCTCAATTAGCTGAAGAAATTAATAAAAATGAAAATATAACAGCCTCAGTAGAACAAGTTGCTGATAGTGAATTTAGACTTATCATTAAAAGTACAGGAACAGGAGAAGCAAATAAACTCACAATATCTCAAGAAGGTGTAAATGTAGGTTTGGGTTCAATGCAAAGTAGAAGCATTAGTGATTTTAGTGATTTGATGGGTGCTGGTAGATTAACATTAAATGGTACTGAAGTTATATCAGATACAGAATTTATGAGTTATGATGAATTAATAGACAATATAAATAATTATACAGTTGGAGGAAATCAAGTATTTTCTGCTGTTAAAAATGGAGATACTATAGATATTACAGCTATAGATGGATCTGCTGTTAGTGTTATTGAAGCAGGTAGTAATGCTTTGTCATTTAAAGATTCTAGTTATATTCTAGAAGCACAAAATATGAAAGCAACTGTTGACGGTATATCTTTTGATGTTAGTGAAAATAAAATTACAATACAAAATAACTTAACAATAACAGCAATAGAAACAGGTATATCAACTATTTCTTTACAAAAAGATACTTCAGCTATATTGCCAGCTTTAAATGAATTTGTTACAAAATATAATGAATTAGTAACATTGATAGATGAAGAATTATATTCAGATGAATCATCATTAAATGATCCAGGAAGTATCAGAATGATGATGGCAAGCATTAAAGATAGTTTATTTAGTAACTATGGATTAAATGATGATAAAAATATATTTAATTATGGTTTTAATATTGATGAAACTGGATTATTATCAATTGACGAAGATGTATTTAACAAAGCAGTGGTAAATGATTTAGATGGGTTGGAAAGTTTATTTGTTGGAGTTGCTGAAAAAGAAGGTTTAGCAACTACTTTAAAAATATATTTAGATAGTTTAGATGGTTTTGATGGTATATTAACTACATATGGTGATAGTATGGTTACTACAAAAACAGGATATGAAGAAGAGAAAGAAAAAGCACAAAAATTAATAGATAGTAAATATTCAACTATGGCATCACAATTTGCAGCATATACTGCAATAATTACTCAAATGGAAGCTTCTTTTGGTGGAATGAAAATGATGATGGATCAATCTACTGACTAAAAATAATGTATATTTTAAGTAACTTTATTATAATATATGAGTCTTAAAAAACATTGGAGAAAATATGGGACTAGATGTATATAATCAACAAGCTGCAGTAACGCAAGATCCTTATATGTTGATATTAAAGCTTTATGAAGGGCTTTTAAAATACTTATCATTTGTTAAAGAAGCAATAGAACATGATAATATCGAAGATAAGTTTGAATATATAAATAAATCTATAGCAATTTTTGATGAATTAAGAAATATTCTTGACTTTGAAGGTGGGGATGTTTCTTATTATCTTGATGGTTTATATTTATACCAAATAGAAACTTTGTTTAGTGCAGGTATAGATAATAATATTACATCTATTGATCAAGTATCTAAAGTAGTGCAGGGACTTATTGAAGCATGGAAAGACGAAACTGGACTTTAAAATCTTTAGAAGATTTAATCTATATTGATTCTCTTGATGAAGAGCAAAGAGCTAATTCTTTAGTTTCTTGGGTAGAACAATATACTTCTACTAATTCTAAAGAAGAAATAAAAATAGAGCAAAGTGAATTTGAACCATATTTAAATCAAAAACAACTTTCAACATTTTTAGAATTATTTTATAAAAATATAAATTTTCTTAAAAACTACAAATTACACATCAAACATCAAATAGAAGCATCTAAGAAAATTAAATCTTTTTTAAAGTAATAAGTTATAGTGCATAAATCTTTACTATAATGTCCCCCTTTGTCAAGACCACTTAAATCAGTTTTCTTATTCCACCAATCTACGATACCTTTTGTAACAATTGCCTATCTAAATTATTAATAGCTTTAAAATAAACCTCATTTGGTGTTTTATTTCCTAATGCTGAATGTAATCTTCTACTATTATATTTTTCCATATA
>DQSS01000397.1 GCA_015663165.1 Arcobacter sp.
GAAATTAACTACTTTAACACTTACCTTGCCATGAGAGTATCTTACTTTAACGAGCTAGACTCTTATGCTGAGTCTCATGATCACTATCACCTGACTCCTTATGTACATAAACTTAAGAAAAGAACACTTTGGAGTATTTGTAAGTGTTAAATAAACTAAAACCAAAATCAGAGTTTAGTGGTAATGTTCTTACTCTTATGGCAGGTACAACTATAGCACAAGCTGTTCCTATCGCTATAAGCCCTATACTAACTCGTATATATACTCCTGAAGATTTTGGAGTATTTGCACTCTACATGGCTATATCTGCGATAATTTCTGTTATTGCTACAGGAAGATATGAAATGGCTATAATGCTTCCAAAAAAAGATGAAGATGTTAAGTCTATAGTTAAGTTGATATTAATTTTACTAAGCTCAGTTGTTATATTTGTATTTTTAATAGTTTTTATATTTAATCAAGAAATTACAAATTTATTTGAAAATAAAGAAATATCAAGTTGGCTCTATTTTTTGCCATTGTCTATTTTCCTGGTAAGTATATACCAAGTTTTTAACTACCTTTTGATAAGAGAAAAATCATTTAAAAGGTTAGCTACAAATAAAGTGATTGTTTCAACATCAAATGCAAGTACACAATTAGCTATTGGTTTAGGGACTACATCTTCATTTGGCTTATTATTTGGTAATCTAACGGGATATATAGTTTCTATATCTTTTATTATAAAAAGTAAAATAATTAACAAATATTTTCACCTAAGAGGACTGCCAATCAAAAAAGTTGCAAATGAATATAGAAATTTTCCAAAATATGATGTACCCTCTGTTCTTGTAAATGTAGTAGCTAATCAACTGCCACTTTTTGCATTAGGAAAGTATTTTAGTTTAGGAGTGTTGGGTTACTACTCTTTGATGTACAAGGTTTTAATGATGCCCATAAACTTACTTTCAAATACTGTACTGGATGTGTTCAAGCAAAAAGCAACAGAGGATTATAATAAGTATGGTAATTGCAAATCTATTTATATAAGTACTTTAAAAAAGTTGTTTTTATTGGGAATTATTCCTTTTACAATTCTTGGAATATTTGCTCCTGATTTATTTGCTTTTGTATTTGGAAGTAACTGGAGAGTTGCGGGTGAATTTGCACAAATAATGATGCCAATGTTTTATATGAAATTTGTTGTAAGTCCACTAAGTTATACACTATTTATAGCTAATAAGCAAAAGATAAATTTTTATGGACAAATATTTTTAGCTTTTGGAATAGCAGTATCAATAATATTAAGTATACATTATAACAGTGAGTACATGCTCGTCCTATTATTTTCGCTAAATTATATTTTTATTTATACTATTTATTTATTCCTTTCCTTTAAATTTTCTAAAGGTGTAATATGATTAAAAATAAATTAAAAAATAGTAAGTTTTATTTTAAATATTTACTTATTAGAAAAACTAGTTTAAGTCAATATATTGTAAATATCATATTTCAAAAATTTTTGAGAATAAATTCTAAAGTATTAATAAACTTAAATTTCACTTCTACTATAAGTGCATTTGATAAAATAGAATATAGTAGAGACTTGTCAACATTAGCAAGTTTTTCAATAAGTGGACATTGCTATATACAAGCAATAAATGGAATTAAATTAGGTGAAAATATTTTGTTTGCACCGGGTATTAAACTAATAAGTGCTAATCATAATATGAAAAATCCTAAAAAAATAGAAAAAAGAGATAGTATTGAGATTGGTGATAATGTTTGGTTGGGTACCAATGTAATAATATTACCAGGTGTGAAGATTGGCGATAACTGTATTATAGGTGCAGGTAGTGTAGTAACAAAATCTTTTACAAAAAACAACTTAGTAATTGCAGGTAACCCTGCAAAAATAATTAAAGAAATTACACATGATTAATAAACTTATTTATATAATTAGATATTATTTACAAATCAAGTTGAATAAAAAGATTACCTCTAATGGTTTTGTAATACTTCAAAGTAATGTTAAATTAATTGTTGAAGAGGGGGGGGGAATAGTGTTTAGAAAAAGTGTAACGATAAAAGAACATAGTGTAATATATGCAAAAAAAAATGCTAAAATAATTTTTGGTGACAATACAAGTACTGGTCATCATACTGAAATATCAGCTAATACTTTTATAGAAATTGGTAGTGATGTTATAATGGGTGCATATACCTATATAACCGATTCTAATCATGGGTATAAAGATTCAACTGCACTAATTCGTAAGCAAGCAATGGAGAGTGGAAAAGTAAGCATTGGAGATAATGTCTGGTTAGGAAGAAGTGTGATGGTTTTAAAAGATGCGAATATAGGTGATAATTCTATAGTAGGGGCAGGTTCAATTGTTACAAAGAAATTTAAGAATAATGTTATATTAGCTGGTGTTCCAGCTAAAGTTATTAAGGATATATATGAGTAAAAATATTTTAATTGCTACAAACTTAAATGTATGGTCCATCAAAAAAGGTGTAGGTGCACCATCATTTTATAAAACACTGGAGTTTTATAATAATGAAAATTGTAATGTATATTTGTATACTACAGAATCTGATTTAGATATATCTGAATTGAAAAATATTCATATAATTAAAATGCCGAAATTAAAAACTATTAGTATTAAGTATTTGTATTTTATTACTAGAATTATTAATTATTTTTTATACCAAATTATTTTTCTATTTTATTTTGCAATTAAACAAAAGAAAAAAATTGATCTATATTATGGATATGAAATAGAATTTATTCCTTCATTAAGTCTTTTATCAAAAATATTAAAGAAACCATTGGTCTCTAGATTTCAAGGTACAATTTTACATCCTCTGATGAATAGAAGATTTTGGAAATTAAAATATTTCCCTCATTACTTTTCAATTAAACAAAATGCTAATTTAACTATTATGACTGATGATGGAACAAAGGGTGATACCGTTATCAGTAAAATTAGAGATACTTTAGATAATACATTATTTTTAAAAAATGGGATAGATTTTTTAAAAATTGATGAAAATGATATATCAAGTCAAGTCAAGTACAAGATATGGTTATGAGCATGGAAGACTATGAGTTTAACTTTATCTCTGTTTCAAGACTTCAAAAATGGAAACGAGTAGATAGGTCAATTGAAGTATTTGAAAGATTTCAAAATGTTTATAAAAATAGTAGATATATAATAGTAGGGGAAGGTGCTACAAAGAAAGAACTAGAAACCTATGTCGGTAGTAGGGGACTTCAAAATAGTATTGTTTTTACAGGTGGTATAGATGCTTTAGAGGTTAATTATTTGATGTCTCAATCCGATATTTTCTTGTCGCATTATGCACTTTCTAATGTAGGTAATCCATTATGGGAAGCAATAAATGGAATAAAAATTGGTAAAAATTTTTTATTTGCTCCTGGTGTAAAATTAATAAGCTCAAATCATGATATTAAAGATTCTTTAAAATCGATTAAAACATCACCTATTGTGATAGGTAATAATGTTTGGATAGGAACAAATGTTGTTATATTACCAAGTGTTAGAATAGGAGATAATTGTGTTATAGGAGCAGGTAGTATAGTTACAAAAAGTTTTAATAATAATTTAATTATTGCGGGGAATCCAGCAAAAATTATAGGAGTAAATAAATGAGAAAAAATAAATCAATCTTATTCTTATCTGCTTTAGATTTTAAAGAAAAATCTATTCAAGTAATAAGAAAAACACCAGAAGCATATGTAGAAGCAGGGTGGGATGTAAATTACATTGTAATTAGAGATAATTCTAAATATGATAATTATTATTATGAAGATGAAATAAATCTTGATGGCGTTAATATAATTAGAGAATATTTGCCACTTACAAGTTTAATAAACAGATTTGGTTCAAATAGAATAATAAGAAGAATATTACAAAAAATAGCATATTTTCTTGCTGTGCTTAAATTATTAATAATTGGAAAAAATTTTCTACAAAATAATAAAATTGATGTCATATATGGATATGAAGTTCATGGTGTGTTAACAGTAAATTTATTGAAATTATTTAGAAAAACAAAGAATATAAAAATAATCAGTAGATTTCAGGGTACATTTTATAGCTACTACTACTACAATAAGTTATATTCTAAAATGATTGCTAATTTTGATCATTATGTAGCATTATATCTTCCTTCGGATTTATGTATAATGACTGATGATGGCACTCAAGGAGATAAAGCATTAGAAATTTTAAAATCAAAGAATTTAAAAAACTATAAGTTCTGGCCAAATGGTGTAGATGAACAGAGACTTGATAGTAAAAAAGTCATAGAATTAAAAAATAAACTAAACCCAGATAATAAATTAGTTTTTCTTACCGTATGCAGATTGGAAAACTGGAAAAGAGTTGATAGAGGACTAAGAGCTATTGCAATATTAAAATCAGAATATAATGTAAAAGATTTTATATATTATATTGTGGGAGAAGGAATAGAAAAAGATAATTTGATGCAATTATCTTATGAATTGGGAATTAATGATAATGTAATTTTTACTGGGGCTATTTCTAATTTAAAGGTTAAAGAATACTTGAATATCGCAGATTTTTTTCTATCTATGTATGACTCATCTAATGTAGGTAATCCATTGTTAGAAGCGATTCGAAGTAATAAAATAATATTTACATTAAATACTGGTGACACAAAAAGATGGATACAACATAAAGAGAATGGTTTTATATATGATGTAGATAGTAATCTTTACTCTAATATGGCTGATGATATATTTAATGTAATAAATAATAAGCAATGTAGAAATAGTATTTTGGAAGGAATTAAAAAAACTGAATCTGATAAATTATGGACTTGGAACGAACGATTGTCGGCTGAAATTAAAGAAGTGGAGAAACTTTTTGATTAGTAATCCTAAAATTTCTTTTCTCTCCATAACTATATATTTGCTCTATTTTTATTTATTTGTAGATACACTTAATGGACTTATCATTAGAAATTATGATTTCTCTTTTTCTCCTTGGTTTGAGAATATATTTGAAAGTTTTAAATATATTTTAGATCAGAATTTTAAAGAAGAATGTACATTTGATTCATCTAAATATACAAGACAGTTTGGTTTAGAAAAATTAATTGGATTAATTGAAAAATTATGAAAATCAAGTATGTAATTTATCCATTATTAGCTATTGTACTTTTTGATGACTTAATATATTTATACACAAATATTAGAGTATTTGGAAAAATCGCTTCTATTGCATTATTACTATTTATTTTATTTCATTTTATTTCAAAAAAATATTTTTCTATTAGTATAATAAAAGCAGGTAGCATTTTTATTATATTCATTTTTTTCAATTTATTAATGCATATAATTTTTAATATAGATAGTTTTAGTATAGTGAGTTTTATCTATGAAACATATAAGTTAGGGATTTTCTTCTCATTGTTTATATTAATTTTATTAAATAAAAGTGATTCAATATCAATTATTCATTTTGTATTGAAACTCTTAAGTATCTTTATAGTTCTTAATTTTATTGTTCTGGTTTTTCAACACTTATTTGGTGCTGATGTAATTAAGTATATAGGGATAAATTCATCAGCAATGGACTTTCAGACTTCAAGAAATAGGCCATCAGGACTCACAACTGGAGCAAATATTATTGGAGTTGCTTCCTTATTTATTTTTATAATATTAAATTATTTTTTAATTGAAAAAGAGAAATTTGAATTTTCACTAAAGCAACTAAAAAACATAGAGTTTATTCGATATATTACAGTATTTACAATTGTTTTATCTACATCTAAAAATGCGTTACTACTTTTATTATTATATCCATTGTTTATAGGAAAAATTAAAAAAAAATATTTTATAGTTATTATTTTAATGCTAATAACTACTGTATATACAGTATATAGCTATAATATCTATGGAATTAATGATAAACTTCTAATGTACGAATATGTCATTAATAATTATGATTCTTTCGACTCCAAATTAATAGAGCATAGAGCATTGAGTATATTAGAAGGTTTTAGCATGTTTGTTAATAATTTTCCTTTAGGCTCAGGTTTTGGTACATGGGGGGATTACTCATCATCGCTTAACAATAATATAGATGATGTTAACTGTATGTCGGATAGTTACTTTATCCATTTACTTGTAGAACAAGGAGTATTTGTAATTTTATATTTTACATTATTATTTCTCTTACTTAGAAAACATGTCTTAGGTATATATATGTTCATATCTTTGTTCATTGTCTTTATACCTACTATGGGATTTGGATCAAGTACATTTCCATATATATTTTCATTTTTCATTTTTTTAATGCACTTTAAAAATAAAAATCATAGTTTAAAGATTAGTAAATGAAAAATATTTTTTTAATATCAAATATGTATCCATCGGGTTATGACAAGTTTTATGGTATTTTTGTAAAAAACTTTGTCGATAATTTTACTGATACAAAAATTAAAGTATCAAGTAAATCTGCAATTAAAGGCAGAGGTAAAACTAAACTTGAAAAGATATTAAAATATTTAAAGTTATATATTTCAATAATATATAACTTCTTTTATTCTAAGTTTGATGTGATTTATATTCATTATCCACCTTTTGTATCTTTTGTATTACTATTTTGTTTAATATTTAAAAAGAAAAAAGTAGTATTAAACTTTCATGGTACTGATTTATTAGGAAAGAGTAAAATATTAAAGTATTTAGATTTTTTTACGATAAAATTGATAAAAAAGTCATCTTTAATTGTTGTTCCATCAAATTTCTTTAAGTTGAAAATTATAGAAAAATATAAAATACCAAATAAGAAAATTTTCGTTTCTCCTTCTGGAGGAATAGATTCAAAGGTCTTTGATAAAATTTCTTTCGCTAAAAATACTTCATATTTTAAATTAGGATTTGTTGGTAGAATAGATGAGGGTAAAGGTTGGGAGGTGTTAATTGAAGCAGTTAGTAAATTAAAAAAAGATATACCAAATATTTTATTGTATATCGCTGGTGCTGGAAAACAACTTGAAAATATGAAGCAATGTATTCAAGAAAATAATTTAGAAAGTAATATTATCTATGAAGGTTCAATTGAACATAAAAAGTTACCACTATTTTATAATAAAATAGATGTATTCATCTTTCCGACATATTTAGAAGAAAGTCTGGGTTTAGTTGGCATAGAATCTCTTTCTTGTGGTATTCCTATCATTGCTTCTAAAGTGGGTGGAATTCAAGATTATTTAATAAATGAAAAAAATGGACTATTTTTTGAACTTAAAAATAGCGATGATTTAAAAGAAAAAATTTTAATGATGTATAGAAATAAAGAACTGTTTAGTTTTTTAAAAAGTAATGCTCAAAGTTCAGTAGAAAAATATGATAAGAAACAAGTAACAAGTGATATTACAAATATTTTAGAAAAGGTGATAAATGAGAAAATATGAAATAATGGGAGCAACTTGTTTTCAAGTTGAAACGATAGACTCTTCAAAAAGTTATATAAAAAGTTTAATAGCTAATAATCAAGGTGGATATAGTACAGCAATAAATGCAGAGAAAATTATGATGTACTCAAAAGATACTCAATTGAAAGAGATAATAGATAACTCAGTTTTACCTGTTCCAGATGGTTCTGGTGCAGTACTAGGCTTTAAGTTTTTATATGGATTAAATTGTATTAGGCTAGATTTACCAAGAACTATCTTTGAACTAGCGAATGAAGAAAAGTATAAATTATTTATATTAGGTTCATCTGAAGAAATCAATATAAAAGCAGTAGAAAAATTAAAAGAAAAGTACCCAAATATTGATATAGTAGGTAGAAAAAATGGATATTTTGAAACTGAAGAAGAAATCATAAATCTTATAGAACTAACTAAACCTCAAATAGTGATGGTCGCTTTAGGTTCACCAAAACAAGAAAAGTTTGCAGCAAAGATAAATAAAACATTACCAAATATCTTATTTATTGGTTGTGGTGGTGCATTAGACATATTGGCAGGAAAAATCACGAGAGCTCCTAAGTTCTTTCAAGATAACCATATAGAATGGTTATATAGACTTATATTAGAACCAAAAAGAATTAAAAGACAAAAGATACTTCCAATTTATCTATTTAAATTGATCATAGAAACTATTAAAAGGAAAATAAAATAATGAAAATACTAACAATACTAGGTGCAAGACCACAGTTTATAAAAGCAGGTTCGGTGAGCCGTGAAATAGCTAAGCATAATAAAATAGAAGAAGTCATAGTACATACAGGGCAACACTATGATGCAAATATGTCCGATATATTTTTTGATGAGATGAAGATACCTAAGCCAAACTATTTCTTAGGCATTGGTGGAAAATCTCATGGTGCTATGACAGGACAGATGATAGAGAAGATAGAAGAAGTGGTTTTAAAAGAGAAACCTGATTGGGTTATGGTATATGGTGATACAAACTCAACACTTGCAGGTGCTATAGTAGCTAGTAAACTGCATATAAAACTAGCTCATATTGAAGCAGGTTTACGCTCTTTTAATATGAAAATGCCTGAAGAAGTAAACAGAATACTTACAGATAGAGTGAGTCAAATACTTTTTTGCCCAACCAATACTGCCATAGAGAACCTTACAAATGAAGGCTATGATAAACTAGATTGTAAAATAGTTAAAAGTGGTGATGTTATGCAAGATGGAGCTATGTTCTACAAGAACTTATCTACAAAGCCAAGTATTGATATTGAAGATGATTTTATACTTTGTACCATTCATCGTGCAGAAAATACGGATGATGAAATAAGATTAAGAAATATATTTGATGCATTAAATGAAATAGCTATAGATAAACAAATAATACTACCACTTCACCCAAGAACTAAAAAAATACTTGAAAGCTTAAATTTCAATATTGAAAACTTAACAATTATAGAGCCTATTGGTTATCTTGAAATGGTATGGCTCATAGATAACTGTAGTTTAGTTATGACAGATAGTGGAGGACTTCAAAAAGAAGCATACTTTTTTGAGAAACAGTGCATAACTCTTAGAGATGAAACAGAATGGGTAGAACTTGTAAAATGTGCTGCAAACAGTTTGGTTGGAGCAGATAGTAAGAAGATAATAGAAGCATATAAAAACAACTCGTCATTTAATGTTAAAAATTCAAAACTAGATTTATATGGTGGTGGAAAAGCTAGCAATAATATAATTATGGAGTTACTTAATTATAAATAGTATTAGTTAGTTAAGATAGTTCTGACATCGGTATGAAGTTCTCTTAACGAAAAAGGGGACACGAAAAAGGGGACAGTCGCCACCTTAAAAAAACGTAACAATGATACTAAACGTAACAAAAATATTGCTATATTAATTCATAGTTTTCACCTTTAA